>CAZISP010000123.1:0-4856 GCA_964541955.1 uncultured Lachnospiraceae bacterium | reverse complement strand
ACGCATTTTGGCGTCGTTTTTGTGTTTTTTTATTCTTTTTCTCGCCTCCTGCTCAGATGCGACTCCGAAAAGCGACGGAGTAACACCCCTTGAACCCGACAGCGAAATGCCGTCTGCCATCGGGCTGCTCAACCCCGATGCGGAGGTGCGGGGCGTGTGGATAGCAACGGTCGGAAACATCAATTTTCCCACAAAAAAAGGGCTTTCGGCAGATCAGCTTCGCGCCGAGCTTGACGACATTGTGAAAACCTGCGTTGAAAACAACCTCAACACCGTGTTTTTCCAGGTTCGACCCACCGCCGACGCGCTCTACAGCTCCGAGCTTTTTCCCGCCTCCGAGTTTGTCTCGGGCAAGCAGGGAATTTCTCCCGACGGCGGCTTTGACTGCCTTGAATATCTGATCGAGGCGGCAAAAAAGCACAAAATAAACGTCCACGCCTGGGTAAATCCCCTGCGCGTGACCTACGGAAGTCAGTCGAATCCCCAAACAGACGTGGATTCGCTCGCCTCGGACAACCCTGCCAGGGAAAATCCCGATTGGGTGATAGCGTATGATGACGGCAAGCTGTATTTTGACGCGGGGAATCCGCAGGTGCGGGAATATATAGCTCTCGGTGTCGCCGAGCTTGTAAAAAACTATGCGGTCGACGGCGTTGTTTTCGACGATTATTTCTACCCCTATCCCGTGACTGTTGACGGAAAGGTCAGCGAGTTTGACGATTCGGCTACCTACGCTCAATACGGGGACGGAAAAGCTCTCGCCGATTGGCGGCGGGAGAACATAAACAGCCTGGTGAAAGCTTCTTACGATGCGGTTAAAGGCATTCGCCGTGAGTGCTCGTTCGGCATATCGCCCTTTGGAATCTGGCAAAATGACGATGGCTCAAACAGCGGCAGCGCCACCCGCGGCTTTGAGGCGTATGATTCTCTCTACTGCGACGCTCTCGCCTGGGCTGAGGGGGGCTACGTTGACTATATCGCGCCCCAGCTTTATTGGCAGATATCGTCGAGTGTCGCATCGTTTGAGACCCTTGCAAATTGGTGGAACGCCGCACTTGACGGCACGGGAGTTGATCTTCTCATCGCCCACGGCGTTTACAATTACGATAGTTGGGAAAGCCCCGAGGGTGAACTGACCGCGCAAATAAATCTGGGGCGCGACCTGCTGACCTACAAGGGCAGCGTGCTTTACGGCTACGCGGCTTTGAAGAAGGACTCCTGCGGCTTGGCGGCAGAGACGAAAAACAGCTTTGAGGACGAGATAATCTATTCGGGAGCGGTTCCCGATTATTCGGATATTTTGCTCGAGGGCGGCTCGAAGATAGTTGCGTCGGGCGCGACCTACACGATAAGAGGGCACGCGGACCCTGCGCAGCCCTTCACAGTAAACGGCAAAAAGGTCAGCCGCGACAAGAGCGGAGACTTTTCGGTGACGGTTTCGCTTGAGGCGGGAGAAAACCGCTTCGAGCTTCACAGCGGAGATAAAACGAAGGTAGTGACCGTCACAAGAGAGTGACGTGTGTGAAAGGCGGGAACCAAAATGAGAGAAAAAATCAATATCAGCGGTTTTTGCCTTGGGGAGACCCGAATCGAAAACGGGCTTGTGCTGGCGCCCATGGCGGGAGCCACCGACAGGGCGTTTCGTGAGATCTGCCGGGAGAGGGGAGCGGAGCTGACCGTCTCTGAGATGGTCTCGGCAAAAGCCCTCTGCTACGAGCAGCTGTCAAAAAAGACGGGGGAATCCCGCACCGCACCTCTGGCTGACGTTTACAGGCGAGAGGAGCCCATGTCCGTTCAGCTTTTCGGCTCGGAGCCGAGTTTTATGGCAGAGGCGGCGGCCCTTATCGAATCGGGGGCTTACAGAGGGCGGCAGGGGGACGGCCGTGCCGTATCCGTTGACATCAACATGGGTTGCCCCGTTCATAAAATAGTGAGCAACGGCGAGGGCTCGGCTCTCATGCGCGACCCCAAACTCGTTGGTGACATCGTAAAAGCGGTTTCGGGCGCCGTAAAAATTCCCGTGACGGTAAAAATTCGTGCGGGCTGGGATGAAAACAGCATAAACGCCCCCGAAATCGCAAAAATTGCCGAGGCAAACGGTGCGGCGGCGGTATACGTTCACGGACGGACGAGAAAGCAGATGTACGCCCCCTCGGCAGATTGGTCGATAATTGCCGACGTAAAGCGCGCCGTAAAAATCCCCGTTATCGGAAACGGCGACGTTTGCTCGGCGCAGGACGCGCGGCGAATGGTTGAGACGACGGGTTGTGACGGCGTGATGATAGGTCGCGGCGCCCTTGGAAATCCTTGGATTTTCGGTGAGCTCGCGGCGGCGTGCCGCGGCGAGGAATATAATCCCCCCGACATCGGGGAACGAATGGCGACAGCCCTGAGACAACTGGAGCTCATGACCCTCTACAAGGGCGATTTTATTGCGGCGCAGGAAGCGAAAAAGCACGTTGGCTGGTATATAAAGAACGTTCGCGGTGCCGCAGAGGCTCGGCGGGATATAAATGAATCTGCCGGAACGGAGCAGATAAAGGCGGTTATCCGCCGTCTTACGGAGGAGGGCGAGAAATGACGGACGACAAAAAATTTTACGGAAATTTTTTGAAGATGTTCTTTATTTTGGCTGCCCAGAGCATTATAACCCTCAGCGTAAACCTGGCGGACAATATTATGCTCGGGGCGTACAGCGAGGCTGCCTTGTCGGGCGTTACGGCGGTAAACCAGATACAGTTCATCTTTCAGCAGGTGCTCACAGCCCTGGGTGACGGGATCGTCATCGTTGGCGGACAGTATCTGGGGCAGAAAAGAACCAAGGAATTCAAGGATATCGCGGCGGTGGCAATGCAGTCGGCGGCGGCGGTGGCGATCCTCCTTTTTGCGGCGGTCAGCTTCTTTCCCGAGCAGATTCTCGGTGTTTTCACCGAGTCGGACCTCATCATAAAAGAGGGCGTAAAATATCTTGAGATCGTAAAATACACGTATTTGATGTTCGCGCTGTCAATGATCCTGCTCTCCACGCTGCGCGCCGCGTCAAAGGTGAAGATTGCTCTGCAGCTTTCGGTTATGGCGCTTGTCATCAACTGCGTCGTAAATTACGCGCTCATCTACGGAAAGCTGTTTTTCCCCGAGCTTGGCGCTCGCGGTGCGGCTGTCGGCACTCTCGTCGCTCGTGCGGCAGAGCTTTCGGTGCTTCTTGTCTACGTTTTCAAAAAGGACAGGCTCATCTCCATGCGTCCCCGCGACTATTTGGCGCGGAATCGGGTGTTGCGCCGGGACTATTTCAGAGTTTTGGCACCGTCTCTTATTACGAGCACCCTTTGGGGCTTCAGCACGGCGGCGCAGACCGCCATCCTCGGCCATATGTCGGATATTGCCATTGCGGCAAACAGCGCGGCATCCAATCTTTATATGATGGTGAAATCCTTTGCTGTCGGCGCGGCATCCGCTACGGGCGTTATAATTGCCCGCACTATCGGCGAGGGGGATATTTTGCGGCTGAGGGATTACGTAAAGAAGCTTCAGCGGCTCTTTGTTGCGGTGGGAGTTTGCGGCGGGGCTTTGCTTTTCCTTATCCGAGTGCCCGTTCTGGCGCTTTACCGTGGATTCGATCCCGCCACGTACAGGCTGGCTGATCGTTTTCTTATGATACTCAGCGTTGCGTTCGTGGGCATGGCATATCAGATGCCCTGCAATGTCGGGATAATCAAGGGCGGCGGACAGACACTTTATACCATGATACAGGACATAGTGAGCATCTGGGTCATTGTTCTTCCCGTGTCCATGCTGGCGGCGTTCGTCTTTGACGCAAGCCCCGAGGTGGTCGTGTTCTGCCTCAATTCCGATCAGATATTCAAATGTATTCCCGCATTTATTATGGTAAACTACGGAAAATGGGTCAAGAAGCTCACAAGATAGAGGAGAACTTTTGAAAATGACAAATGAGAAAATAAATATAAGAGGCGTGTATTTTGACAACGTTACTCCCGGGGAGGCGTCGGCGCGGGTAAACGAGGCACTGGCGTCGGAAAAGACGGCGGGAACGGTCTTTTCGGTCTACACGCCAAACCCCGAGATAGTTCAGCTGTGCATCGAGCAGAGTGAGTTCCGCGACGTGATAAATTCCGCTTCAATGGTGGTTCCCGACGGCATCGGCGTCATTATGGCGGCGAAAATTCTGAAAACGCCCCTCAAAGCCCGCGTTCCCGGCATTGAGATCGGAGAGAGGGCGCTGGCGGAGTGCGGCGAGCGGGGCTATAGGGTGTTCTTCCTTGGCGGCAAGCCGGGGGTTGCGGAGGAGGCGGCAAAAAAGAAGTCCGAGCAGATTCCCGGACTTAATATTTGCGGCTTTGCCGACGGATATTTCAAAAAAGAGGGAGAGGAAAACGAGGCGGTGATCGAAAAGATCAACGCCGCCGCGCCCGATCTGCTTTTCGTTTGTCTGGGTGTGCCCACGCAGGAAAAATGGATAAAAGAAAACGGTGAAAAGCTGAGCACCGTAAAGGTCTGCCTTGCTTTAGGCGGCAGTTTGGACGTTTATTCGGGCAACGTAAAGCGCGCGCCCGGGATATTTATCAAGCTGAACCTTGAATGGTTCTACCGATTGCTCAAGGAGCCCCGTCGCATCGGGCGAATGATGAAGCTGCCAAAGTTTCTGATTGGAACGATGATCCGAAAAAACAAGACCTGACGGGAGAAAGAGCGTCTGCTGCAATTTCAATCCGACCGGGGTCGATCGCAAAAAACGACGGTGTTTAGCCGTCGTTTTTGCCTTTTTGTTTGGGGGGTCCGGGCACCTTTTCAAAGGGGCTTGGCGCGGTGGAGGTCGCGGAGACCTCCTCGCCGCCGCG
>CAZISP010000122.1:0-4886 GCA_964541955.1 uncultured Lachnospiraceae bacterium | reverse complement strand
AAAGCTTGACCAAAACCTTTACAATAAAAACGACGGCTGAACGCCGTCGTTTTTGTGGGTTTATTTAATAAACAGCTTTGTGAAAAGCATCATGGGGATCAGCCAGAAGATCTGGTAGATCACCGTGTAGATCGACAGAATATCGGGAGCCGAACTGAACATGGCAAGGAATACCATCACCAGCACTCCGATCACAGAGGACACCACGCAGATACTGCGCGAGGTCTTTCTCACTCTCTTTATTCTGTTGCAAAGAACGACGGCATCGGCAAGACCGCCAAGCGCGCTTCTCGATACGATTCCGCTGTCAGCGCTTTCAATGCTGCCGTCAGAGGGCTCTGCAAGCTCTCTCTTTATGATCTTCGCGGGGAATCTGGAAATTCTCAGCTTGGAGGCAAGGAGAGCATCGTCAATGCAAGGATCCGTCGTCTTGATATAAGTGTCAATATTCTCGGAGGCCAGGGAATTTATGATATCCTCAAAGGAATGGTCGATATCGTACTGAACGTAGAGCTTCGCGCAAAGCTTGCCGTCAAGTACGACGAACAGAGCGGACACACCCTCACCCGCCATTCTCACATCGTCGGGATCGTTGTCTACCCATATTCCGTTTCTTTCCATGAAATATCTCTGACCCGCCAGCATATTGATATTGCCGTCGATCACAGCCTCAACGCCGTCCTCCTCGACCCGAACGAGCTCCGCGCTGTCGGGCGAGTGAACCTCGGATGTTGTCTGAGCCAGAACTTCCTTCAAAGGCCCGCCGACTCTCGAATAGAATTTGGTGAGGTTGCTGAGAACATAGTAAATCGAAGCATCCTCGTTGTCGTAGAGCTTGATACCTCTCATGATAGTGGATGCCATGGGGAAAACGTCCTTGTCACAGAAGACCACGGACGTAGCGTCGGAATATTCCTCAACGGAGGGATCTCCCACAATGGTAGCGTCCTTCTTGAACAGATATCTTACTGCCGCAAATATGGGGTAGCACATAATCAGCACCGAGGACAGAGGCATTCCCACAACAACCGTAAGAATCGCAATATTAAATGCCGCTACAGCATTGCCGTTGGACATAAAGGAAATGATTCCGAGGATTATGGCAAGCGCCACGAAGGGGAAGATTATCAGATTGAGCGAGCGGCTGCTAAAGGAGCTGACGTTCGTTCTTCTGAAATAATTCTCAATGAAATTAACGCTCTTCACCTCAAAGTTTTTCTCCCACGCAGGGATAGCGTCTCCGCCGCTGATGGCGTTAACAACCGCTTCATCGTGCAGATGAGGGCTGACACCGTCGGAGGTAAGAGCAAACTTGGGCTTTCTTGTGGAAACGGTGTTAAAGGCTCTGATCTCCCTGGAGAGATTCATATAATCATTCAGCACCAAGGCAAGCAAGAACACCGCCGCAGTCAGATTGTAGGTGCGAAGACCCATGTCGGGAGCTATGATCGCCATAATAACATCATAGATCACACAGCAAAGTATCGCCACGGATGAAACGGATATGGGAGAGGGTCTGAACATTACCGCATCTCTGAGCCCGACAAGCAATCTGTGCCAGGAAAGGGAGCATGCCAGAACAACAAGCTGAAGAGATATCATGATATTCACAACGGGATATCTGTTAATATTCAGCGCGCCGCCGAGAGTGATGCTTCCCGCATCGGAAAGAGCGGTAAAGGTTTCAAAGAAGAGGAGCGCGACGGTCAAAATAAGGGTTCCGAGAAGTCTGAACTTCATGACCTTGTGTTCCTGCTTATATCTGTTTCTGACGGCTCTGAATTGGTCGTGGGACGAAAGCTCAACTCCGTCAAAGGCAAAGGAATTATCCACGTCAATGGGATCAACGATCTCCGAGCTGTTCTTTTCCGTGATTTCTTCCGCCTTTTTCTTGCCGTCCTCGTCCGCGATACGATCCTCATATCCGAGAGCCACCATAAGATTGAGCTCGTCCTCGCTCAGATCGGAGAACTTGTTCTCAACCATCATCTGTGCTTCTATAGCCTCTGCGTTGTCAACATCCGCAAAAGCAGATTCGTCGGGAACAGCAGGGCCCTCATCGTCCATGTCAAATGCAAGAGGATTCTTCTCCTCAAATGCATAATATTCCTCTTCGGGCTGCGGGACAGAAGGGGTATCGAAGGTATAGAGCTGTGCGGCAGAAGCCTCCTGCTCAGGCTCGGCAGCCTCCGCGTCTGATGTATCGGCAAGCTCCTCAATGAGCTCGTCCTCCTCGGAAAGCGCCGAGAAGTCACCCTCAAGCGCAGCAACGTCGGGGGGGATGATCTCTTCAAAATCCGACAGATTTTCTGTCATCAAGCCTTCAAAGGTGGGTATATCCTCAAGCTCTGCTTCGCCAAAAGACACGCCGCTCTGCGCGGAGGCATCAATGGAGCTGTCCGCCTCTGCCGTGTCATCGGCGGGAGCGGTTTCACCCGTGCTCACATCAGGCTGAGGAGCCTGAGACGGCTCACCGGCCTGCGCGTTCAACCCGTTGGCTTCAAGAACCGCCGCGGCAATAGCCCTACTCTCCTCGGGAGAATAGGTCTCCTCGAGAACCGATGCAAACCCTGCAAGAAGCGAAGAATTTGCGCCAAGCGTCTGCTCGGGGATATCAAATATATCGGGCTCGCTGAACTCAAATTCGGAATCCTCGTCTCCGATGTCCGCAACATCTTCTTCGGCAAACTCGAACTCGTCGCCGTCATCGACAGCCACTTCCTCGCTCTCCGTCTCAAAAGACTCGTACTCGGCACTCGTCTCGTCGGAATCAAAATCCGAATCTATCTCAAGCTGCTCGTAGGTCTCCTGCTCATCAAAGGGCTCGTAGACCCCAAGAGCCGCGGCAGAATCCTCCGTCTCGAGCTCGAACTCATCGGCATCATCCGCCCCGACAGTATCCTCAAGCTCAAACTCGTCACCCTCGGAATCCTCAGGCAGGAAGCGCTTGAGCATGGAAGCGATATCGCCGCCGTCATCATGCTTTTTCTTCATTGACTCCTGCTTATTCCGAGCGTCCTCAGCCGAGGGAGAATCCTCCGAATTTATATTATTTTTCAGTTTATTAACAAGCTCTTCAACAGACAGGTCTTCGCTCTTATCTCTTTCAATATTCGCCATACTCTGTGTTCTCCTTGTTTAATTTATTGCATTTACCTTTTTCATTTGCCTGCCCTGTGCTGCTTTGATACCTCGGCAAGGATAACAGCGGCGGCGGTGGAAACGTTGAACGAATTAACGTTTCCGTACATGGGTATTGAAACAATATAGTCGCATTTTTCGCGGACAAGTCTTGAAACCCCCTCACCCTCGCTTCCGAAAACCAAAGCGCAGGGAACGTTCATGTCCGTATTATAGTAAGCGTCTCCCCCCGCCTCCGCGGCGAAGGTCCAGATGCCCTTTTTCTTCAAGGTCTCAATGGTTGACGCTATATTCGCAACCTTTGCGACGGCAAGGTGCTCGATTGCTCCCGCCGAGGCCTTTGAAACAAGAGGTGTAAGACCGCTGGCACGTCTTTTGGGAATAATCAAGCCGTGAGCACCAACGCCCTCGGCACAACGGATCAGCGCGCCCAGGTTATACGGATCGGTAATTCCGTCGGCAATAACGATGATAGGCTTCTCGCCGCGTTCCCGCGCAATAGCCAGAATGTCCTCAACCTCGCAATATTCCTTCTCTGCGGCAAGAGCAACAACTCCTTGATGAGGCGCAAAGCCCGCAATGCTGTCCAGCTTCGCCTTATCCACCTCAACTACGGGAATCCCCCGCTCAACAGCTTCTGCCACCAGTACAACGATAGAGCCTTCCCTGTCGCCGCGGCGAACAAGCAGCTTATCGATGGTTCGTCCCGACTTCAGAAGCTCACGAACGGCATTTCTGCCGATAACTGCACCGTTGCCGGTCTCTTCGTCTGCGTTTTTTCGATCGTTCTCTTCTCTGCGGGAACGGTCAAAACGATTCTTTTTGTATCCGTCGCGAGATTCGTCAAAGGAGCGATTTCCTCTGCTTCCTCTCTTATTTTCATATGCCATATTTCAAAACCTGCATTTTTATATAGTGATAGTTATACTTATATCTAATTATATCACAACTGTTCCGAAATGTATATAGATTTTTGTATTTTTTCTTCTTTTTATTTGAATTCACGCTTTTTTCTTTCATTTTTCGAGATATTTTTCCGTTTTAGGGCAATTGAGTATATCTTGGCGGTCAAAAAATCAAAGGGGACCGCAAATGCGATCCCCTTTTTTCGGGCTTTGCTCAATTTGAGCAAAGATTTTATTTGGTTTTGACCTTAATTACTTTGCAGCAGCTGCAACGTAGCCGAAGTACCAAGCTGTGGACAGAACATCGCTGTAAGCGCACTCTGTGCCTGCCTTTGCACCTGTGATACGGTTGATAAGTGTTGCAAGCTCAGCTCTTGTAATGTTTCTGGAAGGTGCGAACGTACCGTCGTCATTACCGATTACGAGCTTAGCCTCTGCGCAAGCGTTGATGTAAGGAGCAGCCCAGCCGGAAACGTCGGAGAAGCCTGCATCCTTAGCGTTCTCGATATCGAGATCGAGCATAACTGCTACGATCTTAGCGAACTGAGCACGTGTGATGCTCTCGTTGCCCTTGAACTCGCCATCGGTGAAGCCGTCGATGATGCCTGCTGCCGTGAACGTATCAATGATAGCCTTCATATCAGCGGAAACGTCTGTAAGAGCCTTGGGAGCTGCGTTTGTTGTGATATCGAATACGTTGTTGAGAGCAACAACCACCTCGTATCTTGTAGCAGCCTGGTTGGGCTTGAACGTGCCGTCAGCATAGCCTGCAAGATACTTAATTGTTGCAGCGTCCTTCTTGAGGGCGATAGTTGTCTTTGCGTCAACTGCCTTGTATGT
>CAZISP010000121.1:0-4900 GCA_964541955.1 uncultured Lachnospiraceae bacterium | reverse complement strand
CGTCAAGTATCCCCTTGAAATTGCACACGTTGCCCTTAACCGCAAGAGTATCGGGGTCAAGCTCACAGATTCGGTTGCGCTCAAGAACCCAAAGAGAATCTCTTTCGGGGTCATAAAGAACGCCGTGGCTATATTCCGCATCAACCGCGATAAAATCATCGGGAGAACTGAAAAGCCTCACCACGTTGCCGTGGCTCGATGCCGTGGCAACCTTTCCGCTCGGAAGAAGCTCGATCGAATGGCAATTGCCCTTCGAAACCGTTTCCCATATCACCTTCCCCTCCGGGTAGGATACCATGGCACAGTAGCCGCCCGAGGCGCAGACCATAACCACATCGCCGTAGCGGGGATGCAGGCGTTTTTTCACGCCCGAAACGTTCACCATGCACTCATGGTCGGTCTTCCACGACCAAACGGGGATCATAAGATCGGCGGTGTCGTAGACGACCACCTTGTTTTCAATTTGTTCGCATAAAATTATCTGTTCACTCACCAGCCTGTCACCTCACACAATTTTTTATAGTTTTCAACGACTTGGGGTATCGTAATATACTCTTCCCTGTCCCAAGGCTTGCTCAGCTCATACATGGCAACACCTCGGTAGTCAAGCTCATCAAGGAGGCGGGCAATCTCTGCCCAATCGTTGTTACCGTCAAAGGGCAGACGGTGGCGCTCGTTGCCGCCGTCGTAATCCGAGATGTGGATAGTCTCAATTCTCCCCCTCATGCCGCCGTCAAGAAGTGCCTGAAGAAAAACGGGGTTGGGCTGCTGTGAAATGTGGTTTGTATCAAATGTCATCTGAAGCTCGGGCACAGCACGGAGGATCTTCAGCATCTCGTCCGAGTGGTTGCACAGGCAGGTGCGGGGCAGATCCTCAACGGCGAGGACTGCGCCGCTCTCGCGGCAAATATTGCTCAGATACGCAAGGTTTTCAATCGTTCTCTCAAGCAAAGCGGGACGTTCCTTGTCCTCGTTGGGCTCGGACGAGGGGTGGATAACTACTATTTTTATGCCCATTTCAAGGGCTATGCGGGTGTATTTTTCAAGAATTATCATAGCTTCCCTGTCGTCACTCTCGTCAAGGTTAGCAGGGTGAAGCTTCCGGCTGAACGGCAAGTGGAAGGACCAAAACGTAACACCGTGACGCGCCGCCGTTTCGACCACTCCCAAAGGACAGGTCTCAACAGGGCTTTTTTCAAGCACAGCCGGATTTGTTATGGAAAGCTCACAATATTTTACGCCGTTTTTCTCGTATTCCTCAAACACTTTTTCGCTGAAACCGCCCAGATAAGCTCCGATGCAGCTTGAAATGCCGAGTTCCCTTTTCATTGTTATTCTCCTTATATATACTTCGCTATCTGTTTATAAAAATTTTCCGTATAAACACCGAATCCCAGGTCGTTGGGGTGCAGGAATTTGTCCGTGAAGAACTCGGGCAAATGCGGCACGAGATTCCAGCCGCTGACAACGATTATGTCGTGGATACCCTTGATATTTTCGCGTATCATGTATTCTACCTTGTCCGTCGTGCACGAAAACTTCGTCTGTCTTTCAAAATCGCCGCGCCAGATGGGTGTGATTGCAAATATCTTTGCCTCGGGGTAAGCCGAGCGAAGCAAAGAGAAGAAACGTCGGATAGATTTTTCCGTATCCTCGGGCGAGCGACTGTTCCAGTCGTTTGTGCCGTATGCCACGGTTATGATATCGGGATCAAAATCGTCGGGATGGCTGATTATTCTGTCCGAAAAGCCGTCGCCGCCGATTCCTTTATTGAGAACGTCCGCATCAAGCATGGACGCAAGTCGGGAAACGTAGGTAAGCGAGGGATATTCGGAGATATTGCCCTGAGTTATTGAATCGCCGTAGGCGAGAAGTCTCATGCGTCGTCTCACGGGCTTTATAACTGCGCCGTCGTCGAGTGCAAGATTGCGAACAAGAGCCCGCTTTGACCAAGGGAAATATATCTCAAGCTTCTTTTCGCCCTTGCCGAGGCTCACCTCTGCCCTGCCGTCAACCTCCGCACCGCCCACGTGTGCAATCATGGTGTTGTCAACATAGATATCGAAATAGCCCGTATCGCACGAGGAGGCGTCAAGATTTTTATATTCAAAGCTGAGATTTTCGCTGTCGGTCACGGCGGCGATACGCACGCCCGAGGATGAGCTTGAACGGCTGAACTGCTTGTCGCAGTGCTTTTCCAAGCCCTCGTACTGAGCTGCGCTGAACCGGTCAAATTCAATGAATCCGTCCCGCTCGGTGATGCTCACCGCGCCGCAGGTAATTTCTTTGATTTTTTCGATGTCAAGTATCATGTCTTTCTCTCCTTATTCATATGCGATCTATTTTGGACATTCATCGGGCGAGCCCACCCGGATAACAAGCAGGTCGTCCGCACAGAACACATACATTTCTTCATACCGTCCGTCAAGAACGCAGTAGATTGTCGGAATAGCGAAATGCAATCAATTTATTCCTCGTCCGGATTTCAATGGTAGGATAAAAAGCCGGAGCGGCGCATACAATTACTAATGAAATTAAAATCGAAATCAGAATTTTTCGTTTCATTCAGTCCGCCGCCCTTTTTATCCGTGTACAGTATACCACGCGAGAAAATGTTTGTCAACGAATGACAAATAATAATTTTCTCGGATTTTGTCAAAATTTAATCAAAAGCTCTTGACAACCGATATGGGATATGGTATCATAATATCAGTAAAAGGGAGTAGATGCACCCCTAAATAAGGTGTCCGGAACTCGTCAAGACGGCTCATTCGCCCGGGTTCTCAGGTCTGAACAAGGTTTCAAGACTTTTACAGTAACAGCGCTGTGAAAGTCTTTTTTTCTACCTTTCACTCTATTTCATTTTACAAATTACATCAGGAGGTAATCTTTTATGCAAGACTACATCAAAATTATCATCGGCGTCGCTATCGCCTTCGTTGTTATCTTCGTTATGGGCTATCTGAAGGCTCCCCCGGATACCGCGTTCATCATCTCGGGTCTGGGCAAGAAGCGTATCCTCATTGGTAGAGCCGGTTGGCGCGTTCCCTTCTTTGAGAGAGTGGATAAGCTGACCCTGCGAGTTATGCAGGTGGACGTTAAAACATCCGAGGCTGTTCCTACGAACGAATTTATCAACGTGAACGTTGACGGCGTTGCAAATATTAAAATTTCATCCGATCCCGAGCTGCTCAAGCTTGCTTCCGAGTCACTGCTGGGCATGAAGCAGGGCGAGCTTATCAGCCTTGTCACGCAGGTGCTTGAGGGTAACATGCGTGAGATCGTGGGCTCGGTGGGCTTAAAGGAAATGGTTCAGGATCGCCAGGGCGTTGCTCAGAAGATCACTCAGAACGTTGTCCCCGATATGCAGAAGCTGGGTATCGAGGTTGTAAACTTCAACATCCAGAACTTCCGCGACGAGGCGGGAACCATTGAAAACATGGGTATCGACAACGTAGAGCAGATCAGAAAGAACGCTCAGATCGCAAAGGCTAACGCTCAGCGCGACATTGCCATCGCCACCGCCAACGCGGAGGAGGAAGCTAACGCCATCAAGGTCGAGGCGTCCAAGAAGATAGCAGAGCAGAATGCCGAGCTTGCGGTACAGCAGGCGCAGATGCAGGTAAAGGCCGACACCAAGAAGGCCGAAGCCGATGCCGCATACTCTATCCAGCAAGAAAATCAGCGTAAGACCATTGAAATCACGAAGGCCAACGCCGACATCGCACGCCGCGAGAAGGAAGCCGAAATTGCCGAGAAGGAAATCGCAATTAAGGAAAGACAGCTTGATGCCGAGATTCGCAAGAAGGCTGACGCACTCAAGTACGAGGCCGAAAAGCAGGCTGAGGCTGACCTTATCCGCCGTCAGAGAGACGCTGACGCGAAGGCTTACGAGGCTATCAAGGAAGCTGAAGCACGCCGTGCCGAGGCTGAAGCTCTCCGCTTCTCAATGGAGCAGGAGGCTGAGGGTATCCGTGCCAAGGGTCTGGCTGAGGCTCAGGCTATCGAGAAGAAGGCAGAGGCTCAGAAGAAGATGGGCGAAGCGTCCATCATCGAAATGTACTTGGCTGCCCTGCCCGAGGTGGTTAAGAACGCTGCCGCTCCTCTCGCTCAGACCGACAAGATAGTCATGTACGGCGACGGCAACTCCACAAAGGTTGTCAAGGACGTTATGAACAGCGCAAACCAGGTATTTGAAGGCATGAAGGAGTCTACGGGTCTCGACCTTCAGGCTCTCCTCACAGGCATGCTTGCAGGCCGTGCGCTCTCTACTCCCGACTGCAATTCTGCTCCCGCCGAGCAGCCCGCTGTCGAGGAATAACAAAACCAAAAATCCGCCTCTCCAAACGGAGAGGCGGTATTTTTTATAGTTTGATCACCGCATCAAGGCAGAGGGTGAGTGCGTATTCGTATGCGTTGCCGCCCCAGTTACGTTCGTCGTATTTTTGGACGTCCGCAAGGCTGTCAGCAGTATAGAGTATCATTCCAAAGGTGGCAGAGCGAAAAGCGGCAACGGCGGCAAGCGCCGAGCACTCCATCTCAACCACCGAGCACCCCTCACTTTTTCTGTATTTCACCATTTCGCGGGTCTCGCGGTAGAATCCGTCGGTGGTCCAGGTGGTGACCTCCCTGTATTTCATGCCGTGCTCAAGAATCGTTTCCTCAATTGCACGTCTCGCCGTCTCGTTCGTTTCGATAAAGCGCGAGGGCGGCGCGTAGTGATAAGACGTGCCCTCGTCACGCAGGGCTCTGCTCGGCACTAAAAAGGTGCTCTCGGGAAAATCCTCGAGCCCACCGCAAGTGCCCGAGGAAATTATCTCGCGCACACCGTAGCCCAAAAGCCAGTCAAGAAGCTGCGCCGCAGGTGCAGCACCAACGGGCGCCTGGCCAAGGGTGATCT
>CAZISP010000120.1:0-4902 GCA_964541955.1 uncultured Lachnospiraceae bacterium | reverse complement strand
GGGTATGCCCTCAATAGGCATCTATTCCTACGAGCTTTATAACTTCTTCGGCGTTGAAAACATTATTCGCGTCGGCTCTGCGGGCGGCATGAGCGAAAAGGTCCGCGTCCGCGATATAGTTATCGGAATGGGCGCTTGCACCGATTCCAATTTCGCATCGCAGTTCAATCTCCCCGGCACCTTTGCCCCCATTGCGGACTACGCTCTGCTCCGCGCGACTGTCGAAAATGCCGAAAAAATGGAGCTGAAATATCACGTAGGAAACGTCCTCTCCAGCGACGTATTCTACGGAGATAGCGCAGGACTGCCCGAATATATGCAATCCCGCCCTCTCTGGGCGAAGATGGGTGTTTTGGCGGTTGAAATGGAATCGGCGGCTCTCTATATGAACGCCGCAAGAGCAGGCAAGCGCGCCCTCGGCATCTTTACCGTATCCGACCATCTGGTAACCGGCGAGTCAACCACAGCCGAGGAGAGGCAGAACACCTTCACGGACATGATGCGCCTGGCGCTTGAAACAGCAATTTCAATGTAAAGGAAACACAGATGAAAAGAGTATTTCTTATAGTTCTTGACAGCTTTGGAATTGGCGAAGCGCCCGACGCGGCGGCTTTCGGCGACAAGGGCGCAAGCACCGTCAAAAGCATATCCAAGTCCGAGTTTTTCAGCGTTGAGAACATGAAAAACTTAGGGCTTCTGAATATAGACGGGCTTGAAAGCATGGGCAAAATCCCCTCTCCCACAGCGGCGCACGCGAGAATGAGAGAAAAGTCCATGGGCAAAGACACTACAATAGGTCACTGGGAAATTGCGGGAATCATTTCCCCCAACCCTCTGCCCACCTACCCCGACGGGTTCCCAAGCGAGGTTATAGAAGCCTTTTCCGAAGCCACGGGCAGGGGTGTTCTTTGCAACAAGCCCTATTCGGGCACCGACGTTATCCGTGACTACGGCGAGGAACACCTGAAAACGGGCGAGCTCATCGTTTATACCAGCGCGGACAGCGTTTTTCAGATAGCGGCACACGAGGATATCGTTCCCGTAGAACAGCTCTACGAATACTGCCGCGCGGCGCGCAAAATACTCGGCGGTCGTCACGGCGTCGGACGAGTTATAGCCCGCCCGTTCATCGGCAAGAGCGGAGAATTCACTCGCACCGCAAATCGCCGCGATTTTTCAATCGAGCCCACGGGCGAAACGCTTCTTGACGCTGTAAAAAGCGCGGGCAAGGACGTTATAGCGGTGGGAAAGATAACCGACATTTTTGCGGGCAAGGGCGTGACCGAAACAATCGTCACTCACGGAAACGCCGAGGGTATGCATGTATCCCTGGACATGGCAGAGAGAGATTTTAATGGCCTTTGCTTTATAAATCTCGTTGATTTCGACATGGTCTACGGACACAGAAACGATATAGACGGCTACGCAAAAGCAATAGCCGAGTTTGACGGTTGGCTTCCGTCCTTCCTTTCTCGCATGGGAGAGAACGACGCGCTCATTATCACCGCCGACCACGGCTGTGACCCCGGTGACGTGAGCACCGACCACACAAGAGAATACACCCCCATGCTGCTGTTTGGCAAGGGGATCAAGCCTCAAAATCTCGGCACGCGCTCCTCTTTTGCGGACATCGCCGCAACTGTTGCGGCGATGCTTGGCGTTGATTTCAAATGCGGTGGCGAGAGCTTTTGGGAACAAGTAAAATAAAGAAAGGCAGGGTCAGACATGGACAATAAAGAGCTTTTGACAGAAGCGGGCAAGGCGAGACGCGCGTCCTATTCCCCTTATTCGGGATATGCCGTGGGCGCGGCGCTTCTCTGCTCCGACGGCACTCTCTACCACGGCTGCAACATTGAAAACGCGGCTTTTTCACCCACAAATTGCGCCGAGCGAACGGCTTTCTTCAAGGCTGTCAGCGAGGGAAAGCGTGATTTCGTCAAGATTGCTGTTGTAGGCGGAAAAACTAACGAGCCCGACGGATTTTCACCACCCTGCGGTGTTTGCCGACAGGTGATGGCAGAGTTCTGCGGAAATGATTTTGAAATCGTCCTTCTTCGGGACGGCGAGGTCATTTCTACGACACTCGCAGAGCTTCTTCCCCTGACCTTTGATTCGAAAATGATATAATCCCAAAAACGAGGACAAAATATGAGAATGTTTGATATAATTCAGCGAAAAAAGGAGGGCTTTGAGCTTACCGACGCCGAAATAAGATTCTTTATTGACGGCTACACGAAGGGAGACATCCCCGACTACCAGGCGTCTGCCCTTTGCATGGCTGTCTGCCTGCGCTCAATGACCGAAAAGGAGACCGCCATTCTCACCGATGCCATGACAAATTCGGGTGACTGCGTTGACCTTTCCGAGTTCGGCACCCTTTCTCTTGACAAGCACAGCACGGGCGGCGTTGGTGACAAGACCAGCCTTATCGTGGCTCCCACGGTGGCATCCCTTGGCGGCATCGTTGCAAAAATGTCGGGCAGAGGGCTCGGACATACCGGCGGAACCATCGACAAGCTTGAAGCAATCCCAGGCTACAGAACCGCTGTCGAGCCTGCAGAATTTCTTGAAATCGCGCGCCGTATCGGCATTTGCGTTGCGGGTCAGACAGGCAATCTTGCCCCCGCCGACAAAAAGCTCTACGCTCTCCGTGACGTGACCGCAACGGTTGACAGCATACCCCTCATCGCCTCCAGCATCATGAGCAAAAAACTGGCGGCGGGTGCTCATTCCATCGTTCTGGACGTCAAAACGGGCAGCGGCGCGTTCATGAAGACACCCGAGGCAGCCGAACAGCTTGCAAAAGAAATGATTTCGGTAGGCGAGAACTGCGGGCGCCGCGTTCGCGCTCTCGTGACTAACATGGATATCCCTCTCGGAAATAAAATAGGCAACTCACTTGAGGTAAAAGAAGCTATTGAGGTGCTCCGCGACGGCTTGCGCGGCGACCTTTACGACGTTTGCGTAGCTCTTGCTTCAAACATGATTTGCCTCAGTCACGGAATCGAGCTCGATGAAGCCAAGGCACGTGTAGAAACCGCAATTTCAAGCGGTGCGGCGTTTGAAAAAATGAAAGAATGGATCGCCGCCCAGGGCGGTGACGTGCGTGCCATCGACGACCCGTCTCTCCTGCCCGACGCGCCTCTCAAATACACGGTCAAGGCTGAAAGGTCGGGATACATTTCGCACATGAACACCGAGGACGTGGGCATTTCCGCTTCCCTGCTCGGCGCGGGACGCGTCAGCAAGACGGACGTGATCGACCTTTCGGCGGGTATTGAGTTACTTGCAAAGACAGGAGACTTTGTTGAAGCGGGACAGCCCATAGCAATCCTCCACGCATCAAAGGACTCTCTTTTCAAGGCAGCAGAGGCCAAGTTTTTAGGCGCGCTTACATTCTCCGACGAGAAACCTGAAAAGCAAAAGCTTATCTACGCGACACTTGAGGGCGGCAAATAATGGATATCCGAAAGGCTCTATTTGACGCCCGAGACGAAAAATACCGTGATTTTCAGTCAGCGCTGATGCCAACAATTCCCAAAGAAACCGTCATCGGCGTGAGGACGCCCGCCTTGCGTAAAATTGCAAAACAAATACTCCGCGACGGCTCGTCAGAAACCCATCTTCGAGCCATTCCCCACGAATATTTTGAAGAGGATCAGCTCCACGCGTTTATCATATCCGATCTGAAGGATTTTAACGCGGCGATAGACGAGCTTGACCGCTTTCTGCCCTACGTGAACAATTGGGCAACCTGTGATCAGACGAGTCCAAAGGTATTCAAAGCTCACCGCGATGAGCTTATGCCCCACATTCTTCGGTGGCTTGGGTCGGAGCATACCTACGCAATCCGATTTGCCATTCTCACCCTCATGCGGCACTTTTTGGAGGATGATTTCACCCCCGAACACCTTGATTTGGCGGCAAGTGCCTGTTGCGAGGAATATTATATCAACATGATGGTTGCGTGGTTCTTCGCCACGGCTCTCGACAAGCAATACGAGGCAACTCTCGAATTCATCGAGTCAAAAAAGCTCCCCAAGCGGACCCACAACAAGGCAATTCAAAAGGCAATTGAAAGCTATCGCATATCCCCCGAGCAAAAGGCTTATCTGAAAGCCTTGAAAATAAAATGAAACGAAAAACGAGCGGCTGAAAGCCGCTCGTTTTTCGTTCGAAGCAATATGCCCTTTTTGAAAGTTTTCGGAGTTTGGGGTGCTTTTGAAAAATCACCCCATGAATTTCTCTTATCTTCTCTTTTCCGCAATTTCCATTACAGCATCGGAGATGAACTTATCCATGTCAACAGCACCAAGATCGCCGTCACGGCGGGATCTTACGGCAACCTTACCCTCGGCAACCTCGTTTGCGCCGATGATTATCATGTAAGGCACCTTCTGGAGCTGAGCCTCACGGATCTTGTAGCCGATCTTCTCATTGCGCTCATCCACCTCAACACGCATGCCGAGAGCCTCGCACTTTGCGGCAAATGCTCTTGCATAATCCGTCTGCTCGTTTCCGATGGGAAGCACCTTGATCTGTGTGGGTGCCATCCACATGGGCAGTGCGCCTGCGTATCTCTCAAGCAGATATGCCAGCGTACGCTCGTAGCAGCCGAGAGATGTGCGGTGAATGATATAGGGACGAACCTTCTTGTCGTTCTGGTCGGTATATTCCATGCCAAACTTCTCAGCAAGAAGCATGTCAATCTGAATCGTTACGATGGTATCCTCCTTGCCGAATACGTTCTTATACTGAATATCCAGCTTGGGGCCGTAGAACGCCGCCTCGTCGATACCGATAGTGTATTCAACGCCCAGCTTGTCCAGAATTTCGCCCATGATCCTTTGAGCCTCTTCCCACTGCTCTGCCGTGCCCTCGTACTTGTTCTTGGGGTTGGCG
>CAZISP010000119.1:0-4904 GCA_964541955.1 uncultured Lachnospiraceae bacterium | reverse complement strand
GCGGAGCTGTAAGCCTCCCAACAGCCCTTTCTGCCGCACGAGCAGGGAAGACCGTCGTATTCAATCACGATGTGACCAAGCTCTGCACCCGCGAAGTTGAATCCAGAATATACCTTGCCGTCAATGATGATACCGCCGCCGACGCCTGTGCCAAGGGTTATCATAACGGAGCTTTTTGAGCCCTTAGCCGCGCCTGCGATAGCCTCGCCCCAAGCGGCGGCGTTTGCGTCGTTCTCAACATGGACGGAAGCAACGCCCGTTGCCTGTGAAACCAGACTGCAGATGGGGAACTTGCTGAAAGGAAGGTTGTTTGCATATTCAACAACTCCGTCAACGTTGTTCGCAATTCCGGGAGAGGCGATGCCGATAGATTCGATCTCGCTCATGGGAATATTGTTGTCTGCCGTGATCTTCTTGCAAAGAGCGGCGATGTCGGAGGCAACGCGATCGGCACCCTCGTTTACAACTGTAGGTGTGGACGCCTTTGCTACGATTCTGAAATTGCTGTCAACGATACCTGCGGCGATGTTGGTTCCGCCCAGGTCAATACCTATACGATACATAGTGAGAAAACCTCGTTTCTTATATTCTTGGTAGCTTTATTATAATATAACAGAGCGGTAATGTCAACGAAAAAATGAAAAAAAGCGTCTTTTTGAGCAATTTTGTTGAAATTGGATTTAATAGGGCAAAGTTCCCGACAAAAAACACAAAAAATGTAAGAAAAGGCAATAAATGGAGAAAAAATGCCGAAAGCGGTGAAAAAAAGCGAAAAATTATGTGAAAGCAATGTGTAGAAATTTTGAGGGGAAAATTGTGCAACATGAACAAATGATTTTGCGCGGACTCAATGTCGAGGAGAGCCGACTTCAAAAAGGCGGGTGAATTGTAATCACCGACAAAACGAAAACCCGAAGCGAGGAGGGCGTTTTCGCCCGGAAAAGTGCACAAAAAAGCGCCGAAAAAAGGGTAAAAAAAGCACAAGAGGTGAATTATATTCACTTGTAAATAATTATTTAATAATAGCGTTTTCCACTTGACAAAAATCGACGAAAAACCGGCGAAAAAATCTCTCGAAAACCTTTATTTTCAAAGGGTTTTGCGGGGTAGGTATATAAATATATTTCTTGACATTGAAGCTTTTTTGTGGTATCATATCCGTGTAAATATTTGGGTGATTCAGCGATGAATCCCCTTTTATCTTGCAGAGACGGGACCGTGCAGTGCGCTTTCGCTGCCGGACGCCATCGGAACTCCGGTGCGGATGGTCACGGAGCCCTTGTCTCTGAAACATTTTCAGGAGGAAAAGCACATGAAAAGAACAAGATTTCTGAGAACTCTTGCCCTGCTTCTGGCAATGGTTACGTTGCTTGGCTGCTTTGGCACAAGCATCGCGTTTGCGGAAGACGACGGCTCGGTCTCAGACACCACGATCAGCGACGTTAAAGAGCTGCTTAGTGCCATCTCGTATGATGAGTATTGCAAGCGTTACCAGAACGTTGCCAGAGCGACCGAGAGTATTCTCATCAACGGTGTCGATTACGATACCGATCCCGCGAATACCACGGCCGAGGTGGAAGAAACGGAATATGAGGGCACGACGGCTCTTTATATCCCTCAGACAGGAACCGTTTCCTGGAAGGTTACCGTTCCCTCAACGGCAAAGTACAGTATTAAGATCACGTACTATCCCGTTGAGGCAAAGTCGGTCTCGATCCAGAGGATTTTCCGTATAAACGGCAAGGTTCCCTTTGCTGAGGCGAGATACCTCACAATTTCCAAGGTCTGGGCAAATTCTTATGAAGACGCAGACGAGAACGGCAGACCCTTCAAGACGGATATTGATAACAACGAGCTTCGTCCCACGATGTTTCAGTCGCCCGAATGGAGAACCTACGAGTTCCGCGACGTGGACGGCTTCTATCCCGAAAGCTTTGAGTTCGTTTTAGATGAGGGCGAGAACGTTATCTCTCTCGAATCTGTCAGCGAGCCTATTGCGATCGCTTCCATTGAGCTGCACCCTCACGAGGATCTTGCTTCTTATGAGTCTGTAAAGGAAAGCTATGATGCAAAGGGATACACGGCGGCAGAAAAGGGTCATTCGATCAAGATCGAGGCGGAGATCCCCGTTGCCACTTCTTCTCAGACGGTATATCCCATAGAGGACGTTTCCTCCTCTCTCAATTCTCCCTCCGATTCCTCCAGAACTCTTCTGAACGTTATCGGCGGCGAGAAGTGGCAGACCTCCGGACAGTGGGTTCGTTACACGTTTACTCCCGAGGTTTCCGGTTTGTACAACATCGTTGCCAGATACAAGCAGAACATAAATGACGGTCTGTTCAGCTCCCGTCAGCTGTATATCTACGGCGGAGAGTATAACGGTATTCCTTTTGAGGAAGCTACGAGAGTTCGCTTCGATTATTCGGACGACTGGAACGCTGAGCCTCTCAGCGACGGCGAAAACTATTTCGAGTTCTATTTTGAGGCGGGCGTTGAATACACGATCGAGCTTGAGGTTTCTCTGGGCTCCATGGGTGACCTTGTTCGCCGTGTCGAGTCTGCTCTTACAACCATCAACTCGGCATACCTTAACATTATAAAGCTCACCGGCACCAACCCCGACGACTACCGTGACTACGGCTTCTCGAGAGTTCTTCCCGATGCTATTATCGATATGAAGCTCATGTCTATCGAGCTTTACGATATCGCGAAGCAACTGGAGGAGGTTGCGGGCATCAAGGGCTCCAACATAGCGACCCTTGACCGTGTTGCCTGGCTGCTCGATGAAATGGCGAGCGATGAGGACGTTATCGCAAAGAACCTCAGCGAGCTCAAGAGCTATATCGGTAACCTCGGTACCTGGATCTCTACGGCAAAGTGTCAGCCTCTGCTTGTTGACTATCTGCTGATTCAGTCCACCGAAGAGGAGCTTCCCCGTGCAAATGCGGGATTCTTCTCTGAGTTCGGTTACGAGATGAAGAAGTTCTTCATGTCCTTCGTTCGTAACTATGACCGTATGGGTGCTCAGCATGAGATTACGGAGGATGATGAGGCTGTTGAGGTTTGGCTGGCTTACGGACGTGACCAGTCTCAGGTTATCAGAAACCTGATAAACAACAACTTCACTCCCGAAACGGGCATTATGGTTGACCTGAAGCTCGTTGCGGGGGGTACGCTTCTTCCCTCTATTCTGGCGGGTATGGGCCCCGATGTCTACATCGGTCTCGGTCAGTCGGAGGTTATTAACTACGCTATTCGCAGTGCGCTGCTTCCCATCGACGGCTTTGACGACTATGAGGAAACGATAGAAGCCTTTAACGACGCGGCGCTGGCTCCTCTCGGTATCGCGGGCGCCGACGAGATATATCACTGCTACGGTCTGCCCGAAACACAGACCTTCCCCATGATGTTCTACCGTAAGGATATTCTCGTGGATCTGGGTATAGAGATTCCCAAGACCTGGGACGATATCCTTGAGGCGGTTCCGGTTCTTCAGGCAAACCAGATGGAGATCGGTCTTACCCCCAGCTATAATATGTTCCTTTATCAGATGGGCGGTACCCTTTACGCCGACGGCGGTATGAGAATCAACCTCGATTCAAACACGGCTCTCGAGGCCTTCGAGATGATGTGTAATATGTTCACTATGTATTCCTTCCCCTATTCCTATGACTTCTCCAACCGTTTCAGAACGGGTGAGATGCCTATCGGTATCGCGGAATACAGCTCCACGTATAACACGCTGACCGTATTCGCTACCGAGATCAAGGGCCTCTGGGGCTTCTCTCCTCTGCCCGGTATGGTGGATGAAAACGGTGAGATCAACAACGTATCCATATCGAGTGTAACGGCTATCTGTATGATCGCCGGCTGTGATCAGCCCGAGAAGGCTTGGGAATTCATGAAGTGGCAGGCAGGTGAGCAGTGCCAGATCGACTATTCCAACGAAATGGTTGCGCTCCTCGGCGACTCCGCTAAGCACCCCACGGCAAACAGAGATGCGCTTTCCAGCTTGCCTTGGACGACGGATGAGTTGACAAATCTTGAACTTCAGTTCAACAACCTGGCATCTATCCCCAACTATCCCGGATATTACTACATCGACCGTTATACCAACTTTGCATTCCTTGATGCATATAACAACAACGCGAACCCCGTAACGGGACTTTTGAGTTACATTAATACTATAAACAAAGAAATTACACGTAAGCGTGAGGAGTTTGAGCTTGAAACTCTTGAAATAGGTCAGACATTGGCTTCAAAACGCCTGGATCAGGCGAAGGATGTTCTTTCGGAGATCGATGGCTACGATGCTCAGATAGAGCAGGCGATGGTTGCTATCGAGTCGGGCGATGACAGTGAAGCGATCAGTGCTGCCGCGCTTGCTCTTGAGGCTGCCAACGCTTCGCTCTTTGAGGACGCTGTGACCTATCTTAAGGATGCGGCGGCTGCGCTTGCAACCTACAAATAATTTCAAGGAATGATTTTTGTTGATATAATTAAAAGGAGAGAGCAAAATGTCAAAAACAGCAACTAAAAAAGCTGTGTCGAGAAGCGAAATGACAAAGGCTCAGTGGACCTGGAAGGAAATGAAGCGCAACTGGGTTGCCTACGTTATGGTGGCCCCCTTCATGATCCTGTTTACGTTGTTCACGATCCTTCCCGTCGTGCTTTCGGTCGTTATCAGCTTTACAGACTTTAACCTGCTTGAAATGCCGAATTTCGTTTTCATGCAGAACTACATCACACTTTTCTTTGACGATGACATCTTCCTGCTGGCGGCTCAGAACACCTTCGTGTTCGCCGTTATCGTAGGTCCCGCGTCATATATTATTTCCCTTATGGTGGCTTGGTTTATAAACGAGCTTAGCCCTAAGATCCGTGCAATCGTAACCCTTATTTTC
>CAZISP010000118.1:0-4940 GCA_964541955.1 uncultured Lachnospiraceae bacterium | reverse complement strand
GTCCGAAATCATTTCAGGCCGATTGCTCTCAGATTTGTCGTCGCCATTGTGTCAATGCCGAAAAGCACGAGAGCGCGCGTAATACCGTTTTGTTGTGCCAATTTCAGCGTCGAGCCTGTGTAGTATCTCACGTCAACCAGAAGAAGGTCGTAATGCTGTGCAAGATAGGGCACAAGTGCGTGAGAAAAGCTGTCCTTTGCAACAAGCAACATTTCTCTGTCCTCGCCCGGCTTCGTTACACGTATAAGGGGATAAATGCCGCCCAGATACGTGCTGTATTTATCCTTTGTTTCAAGGTAGCTCTCGTCGTAGTATCCCTTGAAGCTCTGCACGGTGTTGCCGTTTGAATCTATCCGCTCGGTGAGGAACTCCTCCTCCCCCTCAATTCTCGGCAGAATAAGCTCCTCGCCGCCAAGCACGTGTATACCCGCGTCGGAATAGGTGGTTCCTCTGAAATCGTCACTTGCCGTCTGATAGTCCACCGCCTTCGTGAAATGGCTGTAGCCCAGCTCACCGGACAGCATCAGATAAGCACCGTAGGCTCCGTACGTTGTCCAGTGGTGGTCGGTCTTCTGCCATGCGTCGCCGCCGATATTCGTCATCATACCGCGAAGCTCCGTAAAAGAAAGCCCCGTGTCATTCAACGTCTGCCAAATCTCGTCCGCATAATCCGCGCAATAGAGGGAGGGCAGGTAATCGGGGAGCACGTCGATGGCTCTCGGTGCTACCGAGACCGTCACGTCTATCCCCGCCTCGGCGGCGTTCTTTTCGAACATTTGTATCGCCGCAGCGTTGAGCTTCAGCCTGTCGTAGTCCTCATCGGTGTAAAGATGCTTTGAAATAAGATGTCCGTTCTTACCCACAAGGACACCGTTGTTCTCGCCCTTGAGCAGAGCAAGCTCGGCGGCACCTTTAAGACCGATAAGCAGGTCTCTGCCGGGGATCTGATCGGTATAAAACTCGGCAAGCTCCTGCGTAAAATTTCCGTGCATAACGCTCTCGTAGCTAAGCTCGGGGAAGGTTTGGAGAGAGCTGTTCTCCATTTCCGAAAAGCTCTCCTGCGGGAGAATATATATAAGAAGCCCCACCACCAATATGAACGCGCAGAAAACCGCGGTCAGTATGGCGTCGGCAGTCCTCACTTTTTTTCCTTGGATCATATAATCTCTCCTGTTTTATGCTTTGGGATTGTCCAGATCAACGGTCACGATAAACCCGTCTACATTGTTCCCCGAAATCTCGTATTCGTATCCCTGAGGAACGATAACCTCGTTCTTTCCCTTGTTTGTGTCTGCGGGAACAAAATATATCTCGTAATTTCTTATAACACCGTTTCTGTCGGGAACTGAAACGGTCAGATGAACGTCTTTATACGTGTAATCACTTCGAAGCTTCTCGATATACTCTTCAAGACAAAGATTATTCTCGGTCATAAAGTAGGCATGGGGCAAGCCCACGTAGCGGAAGTGCCACGCCTCGTAATTTATGCCCGTAACAGCCGTCTTGTCGGCAGGATATCGCAAAATGAAGCCGTATTTGTATGCCATATCGTAGATGGGCAGGTAGTCGGGCTCGTCCGAGATGTAGGTGTTCTCATAGTCCTCGTAGACCGACATATCAAAGCAAAGTCCCGTTTCATGCTCGCTGTAGCCCGGCTTTGCCACGTACTTTTCAGCCTTCGCCGCACCGTCGCTCTCAACCCTGGCGTCATACAGCTCCTTCTGATCCTCGCGGGTGCGGTATGCGGAACGGATAAGCAAGCCGCCCTTGCCGCTCGCCTCGTAGAACGCCTCGTTCATGGCGTTAAGCTCGTCCAGAACGAAGTCCGCCAGCTTCAGGTCGATTCCGCTAAGCTGGTACGCTCTTGCGCCGCCCTCATATTTCTTGCGGTTGTAATACAGCTCACGCAGCTCGTAGCTTTCTATATTCTTGTACTCGTATTCGCCGCCCACCAGTATCAGCTCGCCGCAATATATCTGAGAGAGATCAACCTGTATGGTCGTGTAGCCGTCGGCAACCTCACCGTTTTGCTGCTCCTCGGTATCAGGGGTAGTATCCGATGCAAGGGGGGCGTCACCCTCGTTCGGCTTTGGCGGCGCTGTAAAAATGACCACCATTGCAACGCTTCCGAAAACGATGAAAGCAGCGAGCAGGCAAAGCAAAACTGTTTTTGCTGTCTTTTTACGGCGGCGCGCTCTTGAATAAGAGCTGCCCGAATAATTCGATCTCATGCTTGGCATATCCAAAGCCTTCCTTTCTTTTTCGGTTTGTCCCATTATCTGAGTTCCCGTTGTAAAACTCGGGTTTTATGAGTATATTCCATATTATTTTATCATAATCAAGCAAATTTTGCAATAGATAACGAGGACTTTGATATAAAATAACCCATTTTTTGCAAAAACAGCAGTTGGCGGACTTGTATCAAGCCATTTTTTGAAATTTGCTTGCATTTGACCGCAAACCATGTTACAATCAACGTGTTAATTTATCGAACTTGAGGAGAGCAACTCCGTGAAAAAAGAAAAGCGTGTAAATATACAACTCAAAAAAGCATTGGCGTTGCTGATTGCCGCCGTTATGATGCTTTCACTTCCCTCTTGCGGGGCAAAGAAAAACAATTCGTCGGATGAAAGCAGTACACAGAGTATTCAGATTATCCCGGACACCCAGCAGCAGGAGCAGACACCGAGCGAAACCACAGAAAGCAATGAGTCGCCCGACGAAACCGAGACGCCCAGTACTACTCACGTTCAGGAGGATACAAAAGTGCCCGATGAAAGCATAGACAGGATTCCCGTGGGCACAGACCCACTGTGGACAGCCCTGCCCCTGACAAGCAAAGCGCAGACAGCAGCGGGAATTGCGGGCGGTGAAGGCTGTCAATGGCCCTTGTTTATCACTTTTTCCGAGCTTGACGGCAACCTTGCCTTTATGGGCATAGACGTTGGCGGCATTTATCGCTCCACCGACGGAGGCAAAAGCTGGAAGCAGTCATCCATCGGTCTTGGCTCGGAGGGGGCTACCGCAATTACCGTTGACCCCAATAACGGCAAGCGCATTCTGGTGTGCGGTGTCAACTCGGGCAACAGCCCTCACAACGGACTCTACCTTTCAGAGGATGCGGGAATAACCTGGGCACCCGTCAACACCAACGGCGGCGTAAAAGGTCACCGCGACTACCGTGATGCCATCGCTTTTGACAAAACAAGCAATTCCCCATCGGTGGGCGGCAGTGCAATCGCCTACTGGCTGACCGAATGGGGTGACCTTTACAAAACCACCGACGGATGCAAAACCTGGTCGAAAATCACTTCCTCAGGCGATTTTTCGCAAGGCGAAATCTTTGTAAATCCCTCAAACGGCTACGTTTATATCGCCTCACCCAAGGGCTTTTTTCGCTCTGTCGACCGTGGTGCGAACTTTGAGAAAAGGCTTGACGTCCCTTTGACCGGCATCGATATTATCAGCAGTAATCCCAACAACGTTTACCTCTGCGGTGCTGACGGTATTTTCGTCTCAACCGATTCGGGCGATACTTTTGAAAACGTCAAGGGCAGCAACTATCCCTCCTGCGCATACCGCATCGAGGTCAGTCCTGCCGACCCCGACTACATGGTGGTATCTAATGACCAACTTAAGGTAAACAACTCATACACAAATAAAATTTTCTTTTCACACGACGGGGGCAAGAGCTGGACTACCGCGTCACGCGACACGTCCGACTCAATAATTCCCTTTAACGTGCGCAGCGAGGTCATGAGCTGGCACCCCACCGACAAAAACGTCTGCATTTCCACAGGCGGAGACATGGCGATGCTCTCGACCGATGGCGGTCAAACCTTCAAATGGTCCAACAGCGGCAACAACGGTGCCGCCTGCACAAATTTGTCAATCAACGTCAACGACCCCGACCTCATGTATGCAAGCAACCAGGATTACAGCGGTTTCTATACAACCGACGGCGGTAAGACCTGGGAATACATAAAGTGGTATGCAAATTGGGGCGGCTTCACCTACGGCGGTTATGCACTCGATGAGAACCACGTCGTGGCAATAAACAAAGTAGACGGCGCATACTATATTTACTACACCGCCGACGGCGGCAAAACGGTTAAAAACACCAACGTCACAGTCGACAAAAACTTCAGATGTGTAACCGGCGTGCCCGGCGACGAAAATATTGTACTTTGCAATGCTTACCGCTCAATCGATAAGGGCATAACCTGGGAGAAAATGGACGGCTGCGTTGCCGTATTTGATTCCAACCCCCAAAACGGCTATCTTTATGGCATAAACGAAAAAAGTCAGCCCGTCGTTTCAACCGACAAGGGCATCACCTGGTCGAGAATAGGCAACTATTCCAAAGGTGTCAAGGACATGGAATATGACGCCTCAGGAAACCGTCTGATTATACTGAGCGGCAACAAAATCATTTATGGGCTCGGTTGCGACGACGGCAAAGTAACAACAATCAAGGACTTCTCTTTAATGAAAGACGGATTTGGCGGGGAGCTCATGATACGTTGCATCGAGGTCGACCCCGAGAACAGCAACCGCATATACGCAGGAAACGCACGGCACACCTATGCCAGCGACGTCGGCGTACTCTTTACCGAGGACGGCGGCAAAACCTGGTCTAACCTTACGTCCACCCGAGATAATATATACCCCGGTGACAACGGCGGCAGAGAAGTAAATCATCTGGCAATCAATCCCGAAACTCGCACGCTGTTTGCGGTGGGTATGTGCCGTGGCATTTACAAAATGACGCTTCCCACAAAATAAAAAACAAAGAACGACAGCCAAAAGCTGTCGTTCTTTGTTTTTTGAAAAGGAAAATCGGGACTTCCAAAAGGAAATCCCGATATAAATCCTTAAATCAGCCGAGCTTAGCCTGGTTGATCTTCACGCCGGGGCCCATTGTAGATGCGAGAACGCAG
>CAZISP010000117.1:3903-4956 GCA_964541955.1 uncultured Lachnospiraceae bacterium | reverse complement strand
CTACCAAATCGCCAGCTTTAAATGAAATATCCATTTCTTTTTGAATATTATCATTGCTCATAGTCACACACCCGTGCTTGTCATCACTCAAATTATACCAAAAATTGACGTTTTTTGCAAGCATTTTGAGCACAAACGGTTTTCCTGCCCTCCCGTTTCGTCAAAATAACCATTCATCCGCGCAGACGGCACCATTTTTATGTTATATATGTTAAAATATTGGTTTTTCTCATGTTTTGCTCGTTTTTCTCTTGACAATTCCACTTCACCGTGATAAAATGATGAAGTATTTTCAATAACAAAAACCGAAAGGACGAAAATAAATGGAAAGACTTCATTCAGAATTGTCGGATAAGCTGTTTGAGGCTATTCTCAGTCTCAGGACGGTTGAGGAATGTTACGATTTTTTTGAAGACATCTGCACTATAAAGGAGCTCCGCGATCTGGCGCTCCGATTGCGCGTCGCAGAGATGCTGGAGAGCGGTAAAAGCTACCAGGAAATTACAAAGGAAACAGGTGTCAGCCCGGCAACCATTTGCCGAGTAAACAAATGTCTCACCTACGGCAAAGGCTACAAGACGGTCTTAAAGAAAGGAGACGAAAATGAAGATAAACGATAATGTGCTCTCCCCCGTCGAAAAAGCGGTTTTTTGCCTGCGCGGTCTTTACCGCTCGTATGGGTATTCGCAATATAAAATGAGCAAATTTGAGGAATACGATCTCTATGCGGAAAACAAAAACTTCCTCATTTCGGACAATATAATCACCTTTACGGGCATCGGAGGCAAATTGATGGCCCTGAAGCCCGACGTCACCCTGTCCATCGTCAAAAGCACCAAGGATGCTGTGCCCTACAAGGTTTTCTACAACGAAAACGTATACAGAACAACGGGCGGCGAGGGCGACTTCAAGGAAATCATGCAGACGGGGCTTGAATATATCGGCGACGTGGACGACCGTGCCCTGTCCGAGGTCATCACCCTGGCGGCAAAGAGCCTTGAGACCGTCTCCGATGATTTTGTTCTCGACATCTCCCACCTCGGCATCGTTTCC
>CAZISP010000117.1:0-3893 GCA_964541955.1 uncultured Lachnospiraceae bacterium | reverse complement strand
ATGCTCGGCATAGCCCCCGCCGATCGCACGGCACTTCTCTCCGCGATAAAGGACAAAAATCCGGGAGAAGCGCTCAATATCTGCCGAGCATCGGGCGTACCCGAGGAAAAGACCGCTCTGCTGAAGAGCATAATCAACTGCTACGGCGACCCCGAGACTGTGCTTGATGAAATCGAGCCTCTGCTTAAGAGCAACGAGGGCAAGGCGGCCGCTGCAACTCTTCGCCGTCAGCTCAAGCTGAGCGACGAATACGTGAGGGCAGGCAAAATCCGCATTGATTTTTCCGTCACCGACGACATGAGCTATTACAGCGGAATCGTTATGAGAGGCTTTATCCGCGGGCTCTCAAAGAGCATCCTTTCGGGCGGTCAGTATGACAATCTTTTGCGCAAGATGGGCAAGAAGAACGGCGCTATCGGCTTCGCTCTGTACCTTGATCTGATAGAGGAGCTTGAGGTATCCGCAGAAGCAAGGCTTGACGCCGACTCGGACGGTCGGGATTATCTGAATATCGCCCTTCCCAAGGGCAGACTCGGCGAGAAAGTTTACCAGATGTTCGCCCGGGCGGGATTTGAGTGCCCCGCGCTCCTTGAAACCGGTCGAAAGCTCATTTTCACCAATGACGAAGCAAAGGTTCGTTATTTCTGGGTCAAGCCCTCGGACGTTTCCATTTACGTAGAAAGAGGCGCTGCCGACATCGGCGTTTGCGGCAAGGATATTCTTCTTGAATATGCTCCCGACGTTTACGAGCTTCTTGACATGAACACGGGAATTTGCCGAATGGCGGTTGCCGCAAAGAAGGATTTTTGCGACGACAGCACCAAAACCCTCAAGGTTGCAACCAAGTTCTCTCGAATCGCGCGGAATTATTACGCTTCCATCGGTCGCGACATCGACATAATCCACTTAAACGGCTCAATTGAGATAGCCCCGATTCTCTCTCTGTCCGACGTTATCGTTGACATCGTTGAAACGGGTACAACATTAAAGGAAAACGACCTTGAGGTGAAAGAGACCATCGTTCCCATCAGCGCCCGCCTTATCGCAAACAAGGCAAGCTTCAAATTCAAGGGCGCGCAAATAGAGCGTCTCCGCGACCACATGGCAATGCAGATAAAAGAGCAGTAATCAGAAAGGTACAGAAAATGATCAAGATATTAAAATACGGCGAGGTGGCAAACAAGGATATTTTCGCCAGAGTAACTCCCACCTTCAACGTAGAAGAAATAGTTGCGGACATTATCGCAAACGTCAGAGAAAACGGAGACAAGGCGCTCCTTGAATACACGGCAAAATTTGACGGTGCCGAGCTAAATGCTCTTGCGGTAACCCCCGAAGAGATCGACGAGGCGGTGGCCTCCGTTGAGCCCCAATTCCTTGAGGTTCTTGAAAAGGCGGCTGTCAACATCAGAAAATTCCACGAAAAGCAGGTCAGAAACAGTTTTATTATCAACGACGAGGACGGAATCGTTGTAGGTCAGAAGGTTATCCCCGTTGACCGCGCAGGACTTTACGTCCCCGGCGGCACGGCGGCTTACCCCTCCACCGTTCTCATGGATTCAATCCCCGCAAAGGTCGCAGGCGTAAAGGAAGTGGTCATGGTGACGCCTCCTCAGAAGAACGGAAAGGTCAATCCCGTAATTCTGGCGGCAGCGAAAATCGCGGGCATCGACAAGATATTCAAGGTCGGCGGCGCACAGGCGATAGCGGCTTTGGCATACGGCACCGAAAGCATTCCCAGGGTTGATAAAATTGTAGGCCCCGGCAACGCATTCGTGGCAGAGGCCAAAAAGCAGGTATTCGGGCAGGTGTCCATCGACATGATAGCGGGCCCCACCGAAATTCTGATCGTAGCCGACGGCGAGACCGACCCCCGTCACGCGGCGGCCGACCTGCTCTCACAGGCAGAGCACGACAAATTGGCAAGCGCGGTGCTGGTCACCGACTCAAACGAGCTTGCACAGGCGGTTGCGGCAGAGCTTGAGATTCAGATTCCCATGCTTGAGCGCGCAGAAATTGCCCGTGCATCTATCGACAACGGCGGCAAGATAATAGTGGCGGACACCCTTGACGCGGCAATAGAAATTGCAAACGAGATAGCCCCCGAGCACCTTGAACTTTGCGTTTCAAATCCCTTTGATTACCTTGACAAAATTCGCCACGCAGGCTCTATCTTCATGGGCAGAAACTGCCCCGAGGCACTGGGCGACTACATGGCGGGTCCCAACCACACCCTGCCCACCAGCGGCACGGCAAAGTTCTCAAGCCCCCTGTCGGTTGACGATTTTGTAAAGAAAACTCAATATACATACTACACGAAAGAAGCTCTGGCAAAGGTTGCACGTGACGTTGAATATTTTGCTGCAAAGGAAGGGCTTACCGCTCACGCAAAGAGCGCAGTCATCCGTCTCGAGGACTGAAAAATGAGCAGATTTTTAAGCAAAAAATACGAATCGCTTGAACCCTACACCCCCGGCGAACAGCCAAAGGAAAGGAAGTTCATAAAGCTCAACACAAACGAATCCCCCTTTCAGCCGTCGAAAAAGGCAATAGAATATGCGGCGAAAGCGGCAGAAAATCTTCAGCTTTACAGCGACCCCGAGTGTACGGCGCTTCACAAAAAATTTGCCGAGACGTGCGGCGTCACCTCCGACATGGTGCTTGCCACAAACGGCTCGGACGAGATTCTGAATTTTGCCTTCATGGCGTTCTGCGACAAGGAAACCCCCGCAGTTTTCGCCGACATCACCTACGGCTTCTACCCCGTTTTCGCAGAGATAAATTCTCTGCCCCAAAGGGTCGTTCCTCTGCGTGATGATTTCACAATAAACGTCGAGGATTACTTTGATGCAAAAGGCACCATCTTCATCGCAAACCCCAACGCCCCCACGGGAATCGCTCTGAAAAGAAGCGATATTGAGCTTATATTGCAAAAAAATCCCGACAACGTAGTGGTCGTTGACGAGGCTTACGTTGACTTTGGCGGTGAGAGCTGTGTTCCCCTCACCGAAAAATATGACAACCTGCTGGTCACGCAGACCTTCTCAAAATCCCGCTCCATGGCGGGCGCGCGTCTGGGATTCGGTATCGGCTCGAAGGCACTTATCGCCGACCTTCGCGCCATCAAATATTCCACAAACCCCTACAACATAAATTCCATGACAATGGCGGCGGGCATCGGTCAGCTTGAGGACGAGGTGACCACTCGCAAAAACTGCCGCACCATCGCCGAGAACCGCGACTACTTGATCTCCGCGCTCCGCGCGTTAAGTTTCACCGTCACCGATTCAAAGACTAATTTCGTCTTTGCAAAATCCGACAAAATCGGCGGCGGCGAGCTCTACTCGGCGCTTCGCGAAAGAGGAATCCTGGTGCGCCACTTCACTGCCCCGAAAATTGCGGACTACAACCGTATAACCGTGGGTACGCGCCAGCAGGTAGACGCTCTTATTGAGGCAATAAAGGAAATTTTTGCATAAAAGAACGGAGATAAAAAATGAGACAATCAAACATCGTCCGCAAGACTGCGGAAACAGACATAAATCTGACCCTTTGCCTTGACGGCACAGGCAAGAGCGAAATTGACACGAGCTGTGGATTTCTCGACCACATGCTCACCCTCTTTGCTCGTCACGGCAGATTTGACTTGGCAGTAAAGTGCGTCGGCGACACCAACGTTGACTGCCACCACACAGCAGAAGACATCGGAATCTGTCTCGGTATGGCTCTTTCCGAAGCTCTCGGTGACAAAAAGGGCATCTGCCGCTACGGCTCAATGCTCCTCCCCATGGACGAGGCGCTGATCACCGCCGCTGTGGACATTTCGGGCAGAAGCTGTCTTTGCTACGGACTTGATATTCCTGCCGAGAAGGTAGGCGACTTTGACACCGAGC
>CAZISP010000116.1:0-4981 GCA_964541955.1 uncultured Lachnospiraceae bacterium | reverse complement strand
CTCGTTTGTTATGGGAGTGTAATCACCCCGCTCTGTCATTTCCGCAAGCTCGGTGTTACAGAAGACCACCGTGGGGTAGACCCGCGCCGCCGTCACGCCCATCCGGCAGAGCTTTTCGGCGGTATATATCTCGTCCTCTGCGCTCGATTGAGGCAGACCTATCATCATCTGCCCCACAAGCTCAAAGCCGTACTCACGCACAAGGGAGCAAGCCCTCTCGGCCGCAGGCGAATCGTGCCCGCGGCGGCAGGCTGTGAGCACTCTGTCCGACATACTCTGAAGTCCCAGCTCAACTGCCGTCACGCCGTGGTCTCGCAGAATGTCAAGTATCTCTCTGTCAATGTAATCGGGTCGGGTGGAAAGCCTTATTCCGCTTACCTTGCCGCACTCGATATACTCTCTTGCAATCCCTAAAAGACAGAGCATCAAGGTGCGGTCTATGCCCGTAAACGAGCCGCCGAAAAAGGCTATTTCAGCTTCCCTCTCACCAAGGGTCGAGAGCGAGTTTTCAATCTCATCGCGCACCGTCCCGGGGTCAAAATCAAGGTGTCCGGAGATGGAGCGTTGGTTGCAGAAAACGCAGTTGTTCGGACAACCGAGATGGGGTATGAAAATCGGAATATTTGCGTGCTTTTGCCGCTTCATTTCGGGCTCCTTTCAGCTTTTTTATGTGGTTAAAAAAGAGTTTTTGCCGGGCATACGCCCGGCGTTTTATTCATTTATTCGCCAAACAGCTTTATGGCTTCTGCCGCAGCGTTCTGTTCGGCGACGCGCTTTGAGCGTCCGATGCCGCGTCCTATAACGTTGCTGTTCAGTCTCGCCTCTACCTCAAACTGCTTGTTGTGATCGGGTCCGCTCTCGCCCACCGTCACGTATTCAAGCTTTTCGCCCTCTGCTTGCTGAACTATCTGCTGCAAAAGGGTCTTGTAATCCTTGTGGATGCCCTCGCTCTCAAACTGTCTCAGTTCTTCAATGATGAAGGGAAGAACGAATCTTGCCACCATGGATTTTCCGTGCTTTCCCGCGTCAAGGTAGACCGATGCAAGCACCGCCTCAAAGGCGTCTGCCGTGATGGATTTTCTTTCGCGTCCGTTGTTTTTTTCCTCGCCGCGACCTAAAAGAAGGTAGCTTCCAAGGTCTATTTTTTTCGCGAATTTAGACAGCGCGTCCTCGCAAACAACTGCGGCGCGCATCTTGGTCAGCTCGCCCTCGGGACGCCTTGAATAATGGGCAAAAAGGTACTCGCTGACGATAATTGAGAGCACCGAGTCGCCCAAAAATTCAAGTCTTTCGTTGCACTCACATTCCTTGTGCCTGAGTCTCAGTTCGTTTGAATAGGACGAGTGAGTAAGCGCCGTTTCAAGAAGCGAAATATCGCTGAATTTATATCCGAGAGCTTCTTCAAGCCCGCTTTTGTCGTAAGGTTTTTCCTGCATTTTTGTCTCCTTTCCGCCATTTTAAGTATTTTCCATTGGGAGTTTTACTGCTCTGCCTCGCAAATATCACTCTGCTGTTTAAGCTCGGCAATATCCACAGTTATCTTCTCGGTAACGCCCGACTGAGCAAAGCCGATAGCCAGCTTTATGGCGCTGGCAAATGACTTCGCATCAGAATTACCGTGAGCCTTGATTACAGGCTTGCGAAGTCCGAGGAAGGGTGCGCCGCCGTACTCGGACGAGTCAAATTTCTTCTTCATCGCCGCCAGCTGCTTTTTTACAAGCAAAGCGGAAATTTTGGTCATACCGTTTGCCATGAAAACATCCTTCAAAGCTCCCATCATCAGCTTGCCCATGCCCTCGACGGTCTTGATGAGAATATTTCCCGTAAAGCCGTCGGTTACAAGCACGTCGCAGACATTGTTTCGCAGGCTGCTTCCCTCGACGTTGCCGATGAAATTGATATTTTCGTTCTTTGAGAGCAGTGCATAAGTATCAATCTGAAGCTGTGTCCCCTTGCACTCCTCACTGCCGTTGTTGAGCAGTCCGACGCGGGGATTTTCAATGCCGAAAAGCTCTTTCATGTAGATCGAGCCCATTACGGCAAAGGTCTCAAGATACTGAGGCTCCACCGTAACGTTTGCGCCTGTATCAAGGAGCAAAATGGGGTTATTCATAGGCAGAACGGAGCCGATTCCCGCACGCTTGACGCCCTTTATGCGGCGAACGATAAGCGTGCCGCCCGTAAAGAGCGCGCCGGTATTACCCGCACTTACAAAAGCCTCCCCCTCACCATGCGCGAGCGCGTAAAGCCCCTTTATCATGGAGCTTTCGGTCTTCTTGCGAACCACCATAAGCGGGTCGTCCGTCATCTCGACGGTCTCTTTTGCGTCAATTATCTCAAAGTGGCTGATATCAAGCTGATTTTCTGTGGCAATCTGCTCGATTTCCTCTTTGTTGCCTACCAAAAGCAGCTCTGCGCCTGTCTCCTCATATGCGCGGCAAGCACCCTTGACAAGCTCAAGAGGGGCATTATCGCCACCCATCACGTCAACTATAATTTTCATACCGGTTCAGCCCATTGGGGCTTTCCTTTCAAAGAATCTCAGCCGAATATCTTCGGCTTGCACTCGTTCTCAATTATCTCAAGCGACCGCGCGGCAAGTGCCTCGTTTTTGGCGGTCTTTCCGCCCTTCACGCGCTTTTCAAGGGGCTCGATTATGCCGAAATTTGCGTTCATGGGCTGGAATTTTCCCGTACTGCCGCGGCTGACGTAAGCCGCCATTGCGCCAATCATTGTGCGCTCGGGGAATATCAGCTCGTCGCGTCCGAGAGCCGCCAGAGCGGCATTTACGCCCGCGACAAAGCCCGAGCCTGCGGACTCGATATAGCCCTCAACGCCCGTCATCTGTCCCGCGAAATAAATGTCGGGGTTTTTAACCATCTGATATTTTGCGTTCAGCACTGCAGGGGAATTGATAAAGGTATTTCTGTGCATGACACCGTAGCGCAAAAACTGCGCATTTTCAAGCCCGGGAATCATGCGGAAAACTCTTCTCTGCTCCTCAAATGCAAGGTGCGTCTGAAAGCCCACCAGATTGAACATGGTACTCTCAATATTTTCTTTTCTGAGCTGTACCACGGCGTAGGCTTCCTCGCCCGTTCTCGGATCAACAAGCCCTACGGGCTTGAGAGGGCCGAAAAGCAGTGTGTCGTGACCTCGTTTTGCCATGACCTCAACGGGCATACAGCCCTCGAATACGGTCAAATCCTTCTGGCTCTCGCGGTCAAAATCCTTCAGCTCCGCTTCTTTTGCGGTAATAAGCGCCTCGTAAAAGGCGTCGTACTGCTCACGCGTCATGGGGCAATTGACATAATCCGCATCGCCCTTGTCATATCTTGACGCGAAAAAGGCAATATCCATGTTGATAGACTCAAAATCCACGATAGGAGCCGCCGCGTCAAAGAAGTGGAGACCCTCACAGCCAAGCGTCTTGGCAATATAGTCCGCCAGAGCGTCCGAGGTGAGAGGGCCGCTTGCGATAACGGTTATTCCCTCTCCGGGCTCTGTCATTTCCTTTGAGATCACCTCAATATCCGGGTGATTTTTTATCTTTTCGGTAACGTATTCGGAAAATTTCGCACGGTCAACAGCCAAAGCCGAGCCTGCGGGGACCTTTGTCGCCTCTGCCGCCTCCATTATGAGCGAGCCCATACGGCGCATCTCCTCCTTGAGAAGTCCGATGGCGTTGGACGTGCAATCGGAGCGCAGAGAGTTGGAGCATACAAGCTCTGCAAAGCCCTCTGAGTGGTGTGCGGGCGAGAACTTTTCGGGCTTCATCTCAAAGAGACGAACGTGCGCGCCAAGCCTTGCCGCCTGCCACGCCGCCTCGCTTCCCGCAAGTCCCGCGCCGATTATATTTACTGTCGGTTTCATTCTTCGTCGCTTCCGTTATCTTCCGCTTCTCTCTTGTAGCCGCAAGCCTTGTCGTGGCAGATAAGAAGCTGCTTGCCCTTCTTCTTAAAGAGCATTTTTGAGCAGTCGGGGCACTTTTCAGCCGTTGGCATATCCCAGGACGAGAATTGGCACTCGGGGTATTTCTCACAGCTGAAGAACACCGTGCGTCGGCGACCGTACTTGGTCACGATCTTACTGCCGCATTCGGGACAGGCAACGCCGATCTCTTTGGTCTTCTGCTTGGTAAAATCGCATTCGGGGTAACGGCTGCATGCAAGGAAGCTGCCAAATCGTCCGTTGCGAACGACCATGTCCGCGCCGCACTTCTCGCACCTGCAGTCAGCCACGACCTCTTTCTTTTCCTCCACCTTTTCGGGAGCCACAAGAGGCTTGGTGTTGCGGCACTTGGGGTATGCGGGACAGGCGGCAAACTTACCGAACTTTCCGGATTTGATTACCATCTTGGAGCCGCACTTGTCGCAAATAATGTCCGTCTCCTCAACGGGAAGCTCGTATTGCTTTTCCTTGATCGTTTCCTCGGCATGCTCAAGCTTCTTTTCAAAATCGCGGTAGAACTCGTCAAGAACAGACTTCATCTCGCTCTTGCCGCTCTCAATTTCGTCCAGGTCGTCCTCCATCTCGGCGGTAAACTTGTAGTCAACGATCTCGGGGAATTGCTCGCACATAAGGCGGTTCGTAACCTCTCCCAAGGGAGTGGGAACGAGAGATTTTCCGTCTCGCGCAACATAATTTCTTGCCAGAATGGTGGTGATTATGGGCGTATAGGTTGAGGGACGTCCGATCCCCTTTTCCTCAAGGAACTTGATAAGGGACGCCTCGGTATATCTTGCGGGGGGCTCGGTGAAATGGCGGGCGGGGTCAATCTTCTCTCCGCTGAGCATCTCACCCTCGGAGATCTCGGGCAGGCAGAGGTTTTCCATCTCGTCCTCGCCGTCCTTCTGTCTCTTCTCCTCCTCGCTCTCGTTATAAACGACCATGTAACCGGGGAAGTTGACGGTGTAGCCGCTGGTTTTGAAGATATAGGAGGCACACTCGAACTCAGCCGTTACGGTATTGAGCTCGGCGC
>CAZISP010000115.1:0-5021 GCA_964541955.1 uncultured Lachnospiraceae bacterium | reverse complement strand
ATCTCGGTGATATCCTTGCCGTCAATGGTGATTCTGCCGCTGTCAAGCTCGTAGAAGCGGGTCAGAAGATTTACGATAGTAGTCTTTCCCGAGCCCGTAGCGCCGACAAGCGCCACCTTCTGACCCGGCTTTACCGACAGGCTAAGGTTCCTTATAACGGGCTTGCCTTCGTCATAGGAGAAGGTGATATTCTCAAATTCAATGGCACCCGTCAAGGAGTCGATATCGACCCTATCCTTGCCCTCATCCACCTCGTCCTGGGAATCCATTATCTCAAAGATTCGCTCGGCGCCCGCAAGAGCGGTGAGGATCGCCGAATACTGGTTTGCTATCTGGTTTATGGGGTGGGTAAATTTCTTTGAATACTGGAGCATCGCCTGAATACTTCCGATGGTGATGCCGCGCGTGCCAAATATCATGAGCACGCCGCCGAACGCGGCGATGAGAACGTACTGGAAGTTGCCCAGGAAGTTCATGATCGGGCCCATGATAGAGCCCCAGACCTTGGCGGAAATGCTGTTCTTTCTCAGCTTGTCGCTGGTCTCGTTGAATTTCTCGACCACCTCGTCCTCTTTGCCGTATGCAACGACGGTTTTGTAGGAGGTGACCATTTCCTCTACCTGTCCGTTAATATCTCCGAGATATCTCTGCTGGCGGACGAAATATTTACGCATGAATTTGCCAAGCTTTGCGGAAACCGTGATTGTGATCGGAATTGTAAGAATTGCGATCAGCGTCAGCTGCCAGCTATAGTAAATCATAAAGGATAGCGCGCCCAGAAGCGTCAGAACGCTTGAGAAAAGCATGGTTATTGACTGTGAAACGGCGTTTGAAACGTTTTCAACGTCGTTTGTCATTCTCGACATGATATCGCCGTGCTTGTGGCGGTCGGTGTAGCTTATGGGAAGTCTCGAAATCTTTTCAAAAAGGTCGGAGCGCATGGTAAACACCGTCGCCTGAGACAGCTTTGCCGAGAGAAGCCCCTGGCAAAGATAAAGAAGTGCGTTGCAGGCAAAGGTTATTGCCATGACGGTCAGATAAAAGGTGAGCTTTTTGAAGTCTATCACCAAATTATCCTCGTCGATAGTGATGGTATCTATCGCCTTCTGCTGGAAAAAGGGTCCCAGCAGGTCTGCCGCCGTGACGAGAAGCATTATGGCAAGGAGAGCAAAGAGAATATACTTATTTTTCCCGATATATCCGAAAAGTCTCTTGATGGTCTTCATCATATCCTTGGGCTTTTCGGCATTCATCCTCGCCCCCATGGGTCCCCCGGGACCTCTGCCGGGGCGAAGCTCGATTTGAGCGGCTTGCGGCTTCTTATTCATTTGCTTCACCTCCGTTTCTCATCTGAGAATCGTAAATGTCTCTGTATGCGGGGCTGATACGCATCAGCTCCTCATGAGGAGCGCAGGCACTGATGGTGCCGTGCTCGATGACAGCTATTCTGTCGGCGTTCTTTACCGACGCGATACGCTGAGCGATCATAATAACGGTGGTACCCTTCATTTCCCTCTCAAGTCCCTCGCGAAGCTTTGCTTCTGTCGCCAGGTCAAGAGCCGACGTCGCGTCGTCCAGAATAAGAATTTCGGGCTTTCTCACAAGGGCGCGGGTGATTGACATCCTCTGCTTCTGACCGCCGCTCAGCGACGCGCCCTTCTCGGCAATGAAGTTCTCAAAGCCACCCTCGCGGCTCTCGATAAAGTCTATTGCCTGAGCCGTGGTCGCGGCGGCGCGAAGCTCATCGTCCATTGCCTTATCGTTGCCCCAGCGGATATTGTTTGCAACAGTATCCGAGAACAGCTCGCTCTTTTGCATAACGTAGCCTATCTTTGAGCGGAGAGCTTTAAGGTCGTAATCCTTCACGGGCGTGCCGTCAACAGTGACTTCACCCTCGGTAGCGTCGTAAAACCTCGGGATGAGGTTCACAAGGGAGGTCTTGCCGCAGCCCGTGGCGCCGATAACGGCAAGTGTCTCGCCGCGTTTCACGTCAAGGTTTATATCATGGAGAACGGGTCTGCCCGTAGTACCGGGATATTTGAAGCTGACATTCTTAAAGGAGACCATAACGTCACTTCCCTCTCCCGATTTATCGCCGCCCACGATACAGGGCTCGCAGTCCATTATCTCGTTTATTCTCTTAGCCGAGGCTATAGCTCTCGAGATCGACTGGAACATCATGGTTACCATCATGATAGACATGATGACCTGTGTTACGTATGTAATCGCAGCCATGGTGGTTCCCACGGTCATGCCCGCGACACCGTCTCTGATAGAGAGCCCGCTGATGAGGATTATGGCGATTATGGCAAAATTCTGAATTATGTTCAAAACAGGCGTTATCACAGACATCATCTTCAGAACCTTGTAATTTATGTCGCGAAGCTCGCCGTTGGCGCGACCGAAGCGGGCAATTTCGTAGTCCTCGCGAACGTAAGCCTTGACTACTCGCGCGCCGCTGACGTTCTCCTGAACCACGGCGTTTACCTTGTCCAGCTTCTTCTGAACTATGCTGTGAAGCGGAACTGTTTTTGAGAGTACGATGATCAGCGTTCCGAGAAGAAGCGGCAGTGAGCAAAGAAGAACCACTCCGAACTTCACGTTAAGGCGAACCAGCATGAACGTACCGCCGATAAGGAACATGGGCGAACGAATACACATTCTCAGAACCATTTCCACAAGCTCGACAAGCATTGCGATATCATTCGTCATTCTCGTCACGAGAGAGCCCGTTGTGAACTTATCGGTCTGCTCGACAGAGAGAGACATTACCCGCTTGTATGCATCACGGCGAAGGTCGTGTCCAAATCCCTGAGACGCGGTGGCGGCGGTGTAAGCGCAGAAGGTGCCGAAAAAGCCGCCCACGAGGGTAATAAGGAGCATCAAAGCGCCAAAGGTAATGATTATCTTTATCTGTGTGATGCCGCCCTCACCATAAAGGGTCTTCATTATCCAATATGCAATTCCCGAATCCTTGATGGTCTCAAGTCCGTTTTCAAGGATTCCGTAGTCCACGATAAAGGACATCAAAAAGGGCAGACACAGGTCTGCACACACCTCGAGCATCATCATAAGAGGCGAGAGTATTGAGTAAAGCCAATAGGGCTTTAAGTATCTTGCCAGCTTCATTTCTTTTCCACCTCGTCTATCATATTATTTCTCATTTTAAGCAAAATTTCGGTGACCGTTTTTATCTCTTCATCGGTAAGACCGCGCATTATGGAGCGGTCAATGGCTTGAAGAGCCTCGAAATTTTCGCGGTTGAACGCCTTTCCCTTTTCTGTCAGATAGACCTTTGTCACGCGCATATCCGAGATACTCTGCTCACGGCGAACCATGCCCATGCTCTCAAGCTTTTTCAGGTCAAGGCTGACCGTGGGCGCCTTGAGATGTGTCATCTCGGTCAGCTCCACCTGGCTCAAACCGTCACGGCGCGCCAGCCGCATGAGGATCACTCGGCAGCTGTGCTGAATATACGAGGTTTCGGCAATTTTTCTCGCCTTGAAATCGAACATTCGGGAAATGCTGTTAAGTATCATAACGGGATTTTCCTGCGGAGCCACCGACTGATTTTTTATATCTTTTTCTTCCATTTTTTACTCCTTTCAAAAAAATTAGTTTGTTTGCAAACTAATTATATCACGCATTTCTTTTTTTTCAAGAGCCCTGATAAAACTTAACACTTTTTTAACATCAAAAAATGGCTATTGCATTATATTTTGCAACACATTAAAAGAAAAAAACCGAGCAAATTATAAGAGGACGGAAATAAAGAAAAAAGGGTATGAAAATGCAGACGAAAATCTTAAATTTTACCGTGCGCACCGCGGTCCTGCTCACCGTCGTCTTGTGCGTGCTGCTCGGTTCCTTCAATTTAATAATACCTTCCACCATCTCGTGCTACAAAGGCGACACGCCGCGAAAAATACCGTGGGCGGAGCTTGATTTTAACGCTTCTCTGCCCGTCTCGTCGGACGAGAGCGGAGTTTTAAGCACCACCGCCACGGCAAGGCTTGGGGGTGTTATACCGCTCAAGACCGTCACGGTCAATTACTATGATAAAACATCTCTCTATATCGGCGGATTTCCCTTTGGCATCAAGTTCAAAACCGACGGCATCGTTGTGGTGGGCTTTGGGGACGTTGAGACCGCCTCGGGCAAGGAAAATCCCGCTTACCGCGCGGGAATAAGGGAGAACGATGTTATAACAAAAACAAACGGCAAGGAAATCGAGAGCGCACAGGAGCTGACCGATGCGGTCAGCCGATGCGAGGGCAAGGAAATAACCCTCACCTGCCGCCGCGAGGATCTTGAATTCACTGTCAGTCTCAGACCCGTTCTCTCCGTGGACGGCGAATACAAAACGGGAATGTGGATAAAGGACAGCGGCGCGGGGATCGGCACCGTTACCTATATAAATCCCACCGACCTGAGCTTTGGCGGGCTTGGGCACGGCATCTGCGACGGCGCCACGGGCAACGTGATCCCCTTCGACGACGGTGTTGCCATGAGCGTAAAGCTGAACGGTATTGAAAAAGGGCTTCCGGGCACGCCGGGCGAGCTGAAAGGCAGTCTCACGGGTGACAAATGCGGCAAGGTCATCTCCAACACCTCCTGCGGCGTTTTCGGGGTCTTTGACAGTCTGCCCCAAGGCGCGGGCGACCTTTATCGGATAGGACTTCGGGGCGACGTTCACGAGGGAGAGGCGACGATTCTGGCAACGCTGGACGAGGGCGGCAGGCAGGAATATTCGGCGACTATCTCTGCTATAAAGGAAGACAGCAGAACAAACAAATGCTTCACCGTCAGAATAACGGACGAGAGACTCATCGACAAAACGGGCGGAATAATCCAGGGCATGTCCGGCTCGCCCATAATTCAGGACGGAAAGCTCATCGGCGCCGTGACGCATGTTATGATTAACGATCCAACGACAGGCTACGGGATTTTTATCGAAAATATGTTAGATGCTGCTGCGAAAAACACACCCTTGAGCAAACCTAGGAGGCACGGCGAATCCG
>CAZISP010000114.1:0-5067 GCA_964541955.1 uncultured Lachnospiraceae bacterium | reverse complement strand
AAAATACCTATATCCGCCCGTAGCTCAGCCTGGATAGAGTGCCAGATTCCGATTCTGTGGGTCGAGGGTTCGAATCCCCCCGGGCGGGCCAGATGTTGAAGCTCCCGATGGCGTTTTGTTATCGGGATTTTCATTAAACAGAAAAAATATTTCAATATATAAATGCCCGCAGGGCTTGAAGGAGATAAATATGGAAATCGGCAATGTCTGTGACTTGTTTGCGCTTGAAGGAGACGTTATTTCCGCCGCACCTTATGGCGAGGGTCACATCAATTCGACGTTTTTGGTTGAAACCACAGAGAAAAAATACATACTTCAAAAGGTAAACAGCATTGTTTTCAAGAACCCCGTTGAAGTCATCGAAAACATTGACCTTGTTACCGATTTCTTGCGTGAAAAAATCGTCGCTGAGGGCGGCGACCCCGAGCGTGAGACTCTCACTCTTATTCCCGCAAAAAACGGCGAGAAATACATAATTTCAGACGACGGCGAGCTTTACCGTATGTATATCTTCATTGACAACACAAAATGCTACCAGCTCATCGAAAATTCCGACGTTCTGTACAAGGCGGCAAAGGCTTTCGCGAAATTTATGAAGAACGTTGCGGACTTTGACGCGTCGCAGCTTCACGAAACTATCGCTAACTTCCACAACACTGCCGACAGATACAATAATTTTATCAAAGCTGTTGAGACTGACAAGGTCGGCAGACTTGCATCTGTTCTCCCCGAGGTTGAATTTGTGAAAGCGAGAAAGGCTGACACTGAGCTGGTTGTGAGCAAGCTGCAGAGCGGTGAGATTCCCCTGAGAGTCACGCACAACGACACAAAGGTAAATAATATCCTGATGGACGCCGAGAGCGGTGAGGGACTTTGCGTTATCGACCTTGATACCGTCATGCCCGGCTCGCTTCTTTACGATTTCGGTGATTCTCTGCGCTTTGGCGCATCGTCGGCGGCCGAGGACGAGACCGACCTTGACAAGGTATATTTCCGCCTTGAAATGTTCGAGGCGTTCGCAAAGGGATTCCTTGAAGAGATGAGTGAGTGCATCACCAAAAGCGAGGTTGAGCTTCTTGCGTTTTCAGTGAAGCTTCTTACCCTTGAGTGTGGTATGCGATTCCTTACGGACTATCTTGACGGTGATAATTACTTCAAAATTCACTATTCCGGTCATAATCTCGATCGCGCAAGAAACCAGTTCAAGCTCGTTTCCGACATGGAAGCGAAGATGGAGCAGGCAAACGATATCGTAAGAAAATATTACGCGTTCTAACAAAAAATAACAGGCAGAAATGCCTGTTATTTTTTCCTGAGCTTATGCAAAAAGGTCTCAAAATAAGAGGGAAGTGCCGTTTCATATCGAACAAGCTCACCTGATTTCGGGTGAATGAAGGAAAGCTCCTTTGCGTGGAGACATTGGCCGCAAAGAATTTTTGCGTTTTGCTCTTCGAATTTTGTGCGCCCGCCGCCGTAGACGGTATCGCCGGCTAAGGGGTGTCCCGTGCTTGCCATGTGAACTCTTATCTGGTGCGTTCTGCCCGTTTCAAGCACGCATTTAACGTAAGTAAATCCTTCGTATCTCTCCAGCACCTCAAAGTGAGTTATCGCCTCTCTCGAATGTACGCTCGGATCGCGTAAAACTGCCATTTTCTTGCGGTCGGAGGGGCTTCTGCCGATAGGAGCGTTTACTGTTCCCGTGTCCTCCTTGAAATTGCCGCAAACCACCGCGTGGTAAACGCGGCTGACCGTGTGAGTTTTCATTTGCTCGGACAAAGCCAGATGTGTTTCGTCATTTTTTGCGATAACAAGCAGACCGCTGGTGTCCTTGTCAATACGGTGAACGATACCTGGGCGAATAACGCCGCCGATGCCCGAAAGGGAATCGCCGCAATGGTAGAGCAGGGCGTTTACGAGCGTTCCGTCGGGATTTCCTGCCGCCGGATGAACGACCATGCCCTTGGGCTTGTTTACGACCAGCAAATCGTCGTCCTCAAACACGATATCAAGCGGAATGTCCTGCGGGATCGCTTCCGATGGAACAGGCTCGGGCAGTATGACCTCGAAAATCGCGTTCTCCTTGATTTTGAGGTTTTTGGCAACCGCTTTCCCGCCCGATTCGACGTTTCCGCTCTCGATGAGTTTTGCGGCACTTGAACGGGATATATCGAGCCTTTCGGATATGAAAACATCAATTCGTTTGCCGTTGTCCGCTTCCTCGGCGGTCAAAATTACGGTTTCATCCATGGCATTCGTCCTCGGATTTTTTGTTTTCCTTGCCCTCAATGAAAAGAACGTAAATAAACAGAAGCACCGCGCCAATGCAAACAAAGGAATCAGCCACGTTGAAAATCGCAAAATTTATGAGCCTGAAATCAATAAAATCTACAACGTAACCGAGAAGGGTTCTGTCGATCATATTTCCGATGCCGCCGCCGAGAATAAAGGCGAGGGATAGCTGAAACAGCTTATTTTGAGGCTTGAATCTGACAAAATAAAATATGATTCCCGCGATAGCAATAGTGGATATTACGAGAAATACCCATCTGCTGTCCTTGAGCATTCCGAAAGCCGCGCCCTCGTTTTCAAGATACGTCAGGTGCAGAACGTCCCCAATTATCGGAAAGGTGCCAACGGGCATCAGAAATTTGACCGCCAGCCATTTTGTAAGTTGGTCAAGAATAACCACAACTGCACAAATTATAATCCAAAATAACATATTTTTTACTCCGTTTTCAAAATGCGGGGTTTCCGATATCACGGAAACCCCGCATTTTATTATTTAGAGAGTTTCAACGATCTTCTTGCAGCGAGGACAAATGTGTCCGTCCTCGGTAGCCTCGCAGTCGGTGAAGAACGCCCAGCAACGGTCGCACTTCACGCCGTCGGCACTCTCGACCTTAACGCCGATACCGGAAACAGTTTCGACGAAAGCATCAGCGGGAGCATCCTGCGACAAGACTGCAACACCCGAAACGATGAATACGGTCTTCAACTCGTCTGCAAAGTCGGAGAGTGTCTTGAAAGCCTCATCCTTTGCATAAATAGTGAGCTTTGCATCGAGAGACTTACCGATGAGCTTGTCTGCTCTTGCGATCTCAAGCGCCTTCATGACGTCGTCACGAAGCTCAAAGAGACGGTTCCAATGCTCCTCGACATCACCGAAATCATATGCCGCATTTACTTCGGGCATGGGATTGAGGAAAACACTTTCCTTAATATCGGTGGAAACATGGGGCATTGCCTTCCAGATCTCTTCGGCTGTGAAGGAGAGCATGGGAGCGATAAGTCTTGTGAGGGAGGAGAGGATAATATACATTGTTGTCTGCGCCGCACGTCTGCCCGCGGAATCCTTCTTGTCAACGTAAACTCTGTCCTTTGTGATGTCGATATAAAGCTTGGAGAGAGTGATGGTGCAGAACTTGTTTACCTCGTGGTAAACAGAGTGGAAGGAATATTCGCTATACGCTTTTCTGCACGTATCGATAAGACGGTTGAGGTTAGCCAGCGCCCACTTATCAATCTCGTGGAGCTTGTCAAGCTCAACCATATCCGTATCGGGATTGAAATCCGTCGCAGGATCACCAAGGTTAGCCATGATGATTCTGGATGTATTTCTGATCTTTCTGTAGGTCTCGGAGAGCTGCTTGAAGATGTTGTCGGAAACACGAACGTCAACCTGATAGTCGCTGGAAGCAACCCAGAGACGAACAAGATCCGCGCCGTACTTAACGATAACCTCCTCGGGAGCGATAGAGTTACCAAGGGACTTGTGCATCGCCTTGCCTTCGCCGTCAACTACCCAGCCGTGAGTAAGAACCTGCTTGTAAGGAGCACCCTCTCCCTTTGCGCCCACAGCTGTGAGCAGGGAAGACTGGAACCAACCTCTGTACTGATCAGCACCCTCAAGATAAAGATCGGCGGGCCATGTCTTTTCGTCAAGAACACTGAAATGGGTGGAACCGGAGTCGAACCAACCGTCAAGGGTGTCGGTCTCGGTTGTGAAATGAACGCCGCCGCAATGAGGACACTTGAAGCCTTCGGGGAGAAGCTCAGCGACACTCTTCAAATACCAGGCGTTAGAGCCCTCGGCGCCGAAAATGGCGGATACCTTTTCGATAGTTTCCTCTGTGCAAACCGGCTTGTTGCAGTCCTCACAGTAGAAAACGGGAATAGGGAGACCCCAATGTCTCTGTCTTGAAATACACCAGTCAGCTCTTTCGCGAACCATGGAGATGATTCTGTCACCGCCCCAAGCGGGGAGCCAGTCAACCTTTTCGCAAGCCGCGGCAGCCTCATCCTTAAACGCGTCAACCGAGCAGAACCACTGAGGAGTGGCGCGGAAGATAATGGGCTGCTTGCATCTCCAGCAGTGAGGATACTGGTGGGTAATGTCCTCGGAGGCAAAGAGCACTCCGCTTTCAACCATGTCGTTGAAAATGATGTCATTGGACTCTTCATAGTAGAGACCTGCGTACTTGCCCGCATCCTCTGTCTGATAACCCTTGTCGTCAACGGGAACGATAATGTTCATGTTGTAACGGCGGCCAACGATATAGTCGTCAGCACCAAATCCGGGAGCGATGTGTACGAGACCCGTACCGCTTTCCATTGTAACGTAATCGGCGTTTACAACGAGAGATTCGCGATCAAGGAAGGGGTGCTGAGCCTTCATGTACTCAAACTCGGAGCCCTTCATGGTCTTTACTATTTCAAAGCTCTCAATGCCGCCCGCAGCCATGGTCTTGTTTGCAAGAGCCTCGGCTGTGACATAGTAATTTCCGTCACAAGCCTTGATTACGGCGTACTGCTCAAAGGGGTGCATTGCGATAGCAAGGTTGCCGGGGAGTGTCCAGGTAGTGGTCGTCCAGATGATGAAATATGTCTTTGCAAGGTCGCAAACGTCGGAGAGCTTGCCTGCGTCGTCAATAAGGTTGAACTTAACGTAGATAGACTTGCAGTCGATATCCTTGTATTCAATTTCAGCCTCAGCCAGTGCTGTCTCGTCGTGAGGGCACCAGTAAACGGGCTTGAGACCATTGTAAATATAGCCCTTCTTGTACATAT
>CAZISP010000113.1:0-5100 GCA_964541955.1 uncultured Lachnospiraceae bacterium | reverse complement strand
GGGAAACACCATATTATCCAGCATTCGGTCGAACCTATGAAGCATAAGCTCACGCCTTGTGGCGGTTCTGCCGCTTATGGCAAGAGACGCTATAATAACGGCTATCAGAAAAATATATATTATCGTTGAGAAAACCAATGTGGATATCACACTTGTTTTTGCAAGCGCATACAGCAGCCATGCAAAGCAGAGAACCATTGCTCCCGTTGCAACGCACAGCAAAAACGCCAATCGATAATTAAAATATGTCTTATCGCCGTATTTCCCGCGCCTTCCGTTTTCCCTTGGCTGAACGGCCTTGTCATTGTTCTGCATTATAAACCCCTCCTTCTTATTTTATCATCAAATGCTATTTTTAGGATCTGCTTTTATTTTCGCGCGACTCGGCACGAGCACTTTTTATAGTAACCCAAACGCCCATAAATGCCAGCACCACAATGGCGATACCGGTAGCGAACATCAAAAGTCCGACCACGGCAACAAGCGGAAAGCAGCCAACCTTGATCATATTTCCCTCGCGCTTTGGAAGAACCGAGGAAAAGCCAACCATTGCAAGGGCAGGCAAAAGTATCATGCTGAGATTTTCAGCAACCGCCTGAGCAACACTTCCGCCCATTGTCATAAAGATAGAAAGTATATAAGAAACCGCAAAAACCACAGCAGTTACCACGCTGACTTTAAATTCGGTATCTTTTTTCTCAAGCTTGTGATAGAGATTGCAAATTCTGCAAAGAGCCAAAAGCGAAAGCTGAGAAAAGAACGCCACCAAGCTGAAAACCAAAGCAAGCATCGCAGGCAAAAGGTTAAATGCGCCGTTAACTGCACCTTCGATATCCACCGTGCTGAAATCATAGCCGTAAAGCTCCGAAAGCTCTGCAGATTGCGCCTTCATTGTTTCAACCATTCCGGCTCTAAGCTCGTCAACAAATTTCAGAATGTCAGCGAAACTTACCGTTTTTCCCGAAAGGAACACTGCAAGAAGAATTATAGCAAGGGTAAACAGTCCGCCTCCAATGGTCGATGCTACAATTGCACCCGTTCTTTTAGCCCCGAGCCGCATCGAAACAGCTATAATTATTCCCACAACTGCCGGGAGAATCACAAACAAAGCATCGCAAAGAGCAGCCGAAGAAAACCCCTTAGCCGCGCCGAAAATGCAAAGAACTCCTGCAAACGCCGCAATAGGAGGCAAAGGAGAAAGACGGGGCGAATCAAGCGTCAAAAGCGCGCACATACCGCCGACCACAACATAAACAAGCATAGATAGCATTCCGGCAAGCATCAGGATCGAGCCGTTTTTAGATTCTAAGCCTATCATGTTCCAAATTCCGCTAAGTATCATCAAAACCGATGTGATCGTCACAAAAAATATCTTGGCGAGCGTCGTCAGCTTTTCGGGATGAGGCGGAGGCGCAAAGGGAGCCATGCCACCGTTATATAGGTTATTTTCATTGAAATTATTCGAGTTCACGCAGTACCCTCCAAATGAGAATAATACTCCATATTAATATTATCATATTATTATACCACATACTGACGAGTTTGTCAAACAATTCATAAAATTAATCTTATTTTAGCAGTTTTTTTACTTAATATAGTTAGCAAAAACAAAAAGGACTGCCGAAGCAGTCCTTTTAAAAATCAATATTCAGCTTATTATCAGCCGAGCTTAGCCTGATTAACCTTAACGCCGGGGCCCATTGTAGATGCGAGAACGCAGCTCTTAATGTACTGACCCTTTGCGGAAGCGGGCTTTGCCTTAATAATAGCACCCATGAGTGCATCGAAGTTCTCCTGAAGCTTAGCCTCACCAAAGGAAGCCTTGCCGATGGGGCAGTGAATGATGTTTGTCTTATCAAGACGGTACTCAATCTTACCTGCCTTAGCTTCTGTTACCGCGCGAGCAACATCGGGAGTTACGGTACCTGCCTTGGGGTTAGGCATAAGTCCCTTAGGACCGAGCACCTTACCAAGACGACCTACAAGACCCATCATATCGGGGCTTGCGATAACAACGTCGAAGTCGAACCAGTTTTCCTTTGTGATCTTCTGAACGTACTCTTCAGCGCCAACGTAGTCAGCACCTGCATCGAGAGCCGCCTTGATCTTGTCGTCACCCTTCGTGATAACGAGAGTCTTTACGGTCTTACCTGTTCCGTTAGGGAGAACGATAGCACCGCGAACCTGCTGGTCTGCGTGACGGGAGTCAACGCCCAGACGAACGTGAATTTCGATAGTTTCATCAAACTTAGCCTTGGAAGTCTTGCAAACGAGCGCAACTGCCTCAGCGGGATCATAGAGCTTGCTCTTTTCGATGAGAGCAGCGCTCTCAGCATATTTCTTTCCTACTTTTGCCATTTTACACTACCCCCTTATTCCTCAACAGTAATACCCATGCTGCGGGCTGTACCTGCAACCATGCTCATTGCTGCCTCGAGAGAAGCTGCGTTGAGGTCGGGCATCTTTGTCTCTGCGATCTTCTGAACCTGCTCTTTTGTGAGCTTTGCTACCTTTGTCTTATTGGGAACTGCGGATGCCGTTTCGATACCGCAAGCCTTCTTAATAAGAACGGGAGCAGGGGGAGTCTTTGTAATGAAAGAGAAAGAACGGTCTGCGTATACCGTGATAACAACGGGGATAATAAGACCGATATCCTTCTTGGTTCTCTCGTTGAATTCCTTTGTAAATACGGGAATAGCAACGCCGTACTGACCGAGTGCGGGACCTACGGGAGGCTGAGGAGTAGCCTTGCCGGCAGGCAGCTGAAGCTTAATGTAACCGAGTATTTTCTTTGCCATAGTTAATTACACCTCCAATGTGGTAATGAACACGGGAGAATTAAAGAATTTTTCTCCCTCCCACTTTTTTGCAATGCATGGCATTGCGAGAGCACATCTTGGCTTTATGCGCCCTTTACTGTGCGAGCTTAACGTCTGTAGTGTCAAGCTCAACGGGAATGTCACGGCGACCTCTCTGAACGAGGACCGTAACCTTTTTAAGGTCGTCCGAGATAGCCTGCACAGTACCTGTGTAGCCCTCGAAAAGACCTGCGGATACAACGACCGTGTCACCGATATTGAACTTGAGCTTTTCCTCTTTATGCTCGCCTTCAAGATTCAGCGCATCGACCTCCTCCTGAGAGAGAGGCGTGGGGCGGGATCCGGGGCCGACAAAGCCCGTAACGCCCGTAATATTGCGGACAACGTGCCAGCTCTCCTCGGTCATAGTCATCTTAACCAGCACATAGCTGGGGAAAATCTTGACCTCGGTGACCTTTTCCTCGTCGCCGTTCTTTTCTACGATCGTTTCCGTGGGGATTCTGATATCATAAATCAAGTGACCCAGTCCCCTGTTTTCAATGATTTTCTCAAGGTTGGTCATAACCTTGTTTTCGTAACCGGCATAGGTGTGCGCCACATACCATCTCGGTCCGACGTTCATTTCATTGATATCACTCATTTGGATCTACCTCAGCCGAGAAGTCCGATACCTGTTGAGAAGAGCAGGTCAAGGATAGCAACGAAGATCGCTGCGGCAAGAACCACAACGATTACAACGAGCGTGTTCTTTGCAACCTGATTCTTAGGTGTCCATGTGATCTTCTTCAGCTCACTCTTGCACTCACGGAAGAACTTTGCAACCTTTTCTCTGTTCTTGATGCAGTAAACTGCTCCAACAACAACGATAACGAGTGTGATAGCGACGCTGACGATAGTACCTGTAGAGATCTTCTTCGACTCTTCAGTGGTGTCCTCCGTGTCCTCTACTTCCTCTGTTTCAACAGTTGTGTCAGCCGTATCATCAGCTGTCTCGTCACCGGTTTCGGCGGGAGCAGCGTCAGAGCCGTCATCTACAACGTCCGTACCGTCAGTCGCATCGGGTGCGTCGGTATCGGGTGTCTCTGTATCAACCACAGTGTCAGCCACAGTGTCAGCAGCATCTGTTGCGAAAACGCTGATGGAGAGTAGAGAGAAAACAAGCACGAGAGAGAGAAGCAAGCAGGCAATCTTATTAAAATTCTTAACAGCCATTTGTTTCCCCTTCCCTATCACTTGGATTCTTTGTGAAGAGTGTGCTTGCGGCAGAAGCGGCAGAACTTGTTCATTTCAAGTCTGTCAGGGTCATTCTTCTTGTTTTTCTTTGTGTCATAATTTCTCTGCTTGCATTCGGAGCAAACGAGAGTAATCTTGACTCTTGCATCATTAGCCATGATTTCGGCACCTCCCAATTCTTAATTATTTGCCGTCCGCAGACGACCGTGTACCTCCCTCTGATGTCGGCAGAGCTTCGAATCCCGGGGGATTTGGCGCCAAAGCCCGATATTTTGCGGAAAAGAAAGCGAGCATAAGCTTGTCCAAATTCTTCGCACAACAAAAAAGCCCTCATGCAGAGGTAGTTGTATTGTACCACTGTTTGATTTGTTTGTCAATAGCTTTTTTATATTTTTTTCAAAAAATTACTACATAGAAAAAACAGCATTATATATGGAAGAAAACGGATCGGCACAGCCGACCCGTTTTTCCGTTTTCAAATTCCGAGCAATTTTATGGCGTTTTTCGAAAGAATAGCGGCCCGCTCGTCGTCGCTAAATGGCAGAGTCATGAAATGCTCTATCTCCTTTTTGGGCGACCACATGGGGTAGTCGGTGCCGTAGAGCACCCTTTCCGTGCCGTAGCGTTTCATACATTCCAGCGCATTCTCCTCCGAGGTGAACTGAAACGTGGACGAGCAGTCAACCCAGAGGTTTTCAAAATCGCACAGAGCTCGGCTTGCCTCATCGAACACAGACCAGCCGCCAAGGTGCGCGCCTACGACCTTGAGCTTGGGAAAAGCGCGGAGAACGGGAATAAGCCTGTTGGGATTCGAAAAATCATAGCGATAATCGCCCGTGTGAATGAGTATCGGAATCCCCGCCTCGGCACAGCGTGCGTAAATGCGCTCGCACCTCTTGTCGTCAAGGGCAAATCTCTGAATATCCGGGTGGATCTTCACGCCCTTCAGTCCAAGCTCAAGCATTTCGTCAAAATCAGCATCGACGTTCTCGCTTTCGGGGTGCATTGCGCCAAATCCGAGAGTTTTCGAGGGATTCTGAGCCACAAG
>CAZISP010000112.1:0-5115 GCA_964541955.1 uncultured Lachnospiraceae bacterium | reverse complement strand
CTTGTCGGAGAAGGTGATGAAGCGGTGCAACCGTTAGCCTCTTACAAAGGGCGCGCCTTTTACGCGAAAACCCCTTCCTATAATTTATACACGGAAAAAACGAAAAAAAGTTTCAAAAAAATTCAAAAAAACTATTGCAAAATCAAAAAAAGCGTGGTATAATGCCTGCAGATATCCTGAGAGTGGGCGAAAGTCCACTCTCAATTTATTGTTTCGAAAATTCTCAAGGAAAGGTATCGGAATATGATAAAAAAACCGTCGGGCAGCGTTGCCGCCCGTGTCCGCGAGCTGATACAGCCTGTCGCAGACGAGCTGGGCTACATGCTCTGGGACGTTGAATACGTAAAGGAAGGCTCCCAGTGGTATCTTCGCATCACCATCGACAGCGAAAACGGCATCGACATCAACGACTGCGAGAAGATGCACCGCGCCATCGACCCTATCCTCGACGAGGCAGACCCCATTGAGGACGCATACAATCTCGAGGTCAGCTCACCCGGAATCGAGCGGGAGCTGAAAACAGACGAGCACATCATGGCCTGCGAGGGCTTCGACGTTGAAGCCAAGCTTTACGCACCCGTAAACGGGGCGAAGGTGGTTTGCGGCGTGCTTTTAGGACTTGACGTTGACGGAAAAATCGGCATCAAGGTCGGTGAGGGGGACGAGGACGTTGTCCTTCTTGAGAAGTCGGCTGTGGCAAAGCTCAGAACAGTATATAATTTCGATTGAGATAATAGTATAAAAGGAGAAAAAAATGAACACGGAATTTTTCACGGCTCTTGACCTGCTGGAAAAGGAAAAGGGCATATCCAAGGAGTACATGATCGAGAAGATCGAGGCTGCGCTCGTTGCGGCTTACAAAAAGGAGCTTGGCACAACAAGCACCAACGTAAGAGTACTTATCGACCCCGTAAAGAAGGACGTTAAGGTCTATATGCAGAAGGAGGTCGTTGAGGTGGTCGAGGACCCCCAGACACAGATCTCCCTTGAGGACGCAAAGGCTATCAGCCGCAGATACACCATCGGCAAGATAGTTGAGACAGAGCTCAAGACCAAGAACTTCAGACGCCTTAGTGCCGGTGCGGCAAAGTCGGTCATCATTCAGGGCATCAGAGAGGCTGAGAGAAACGCTCAAAGAGATGCTTATGAGAATAAAAAGGAAGAAATTATCACAGCAACCGTTCTCAAGGTCAACCGCGAGACGGGCGACGCGCTCATTGATACGGATACAAGCACGGCAGTTCTGCCCGGCAACGAGCAGATCCCCGGCGAGACCCTGTACGTTGGACAGAAGATCAAGGTTTTCGTTACCGAGGTCAGCCGCGAGACAAGAGGTCCTCTGGTTACTCTTTCCCGCTCCCATTCGGGACTTGTCCGCCGCCTGTTTGAGCTTGAGATTCCCGAGATCCAGGACGGCATCGTAATGGTAAAGGGTGTAGCACGTGAAGCAGGCTCCAGAACAAAGATTGCGGTATGGTCGAGAGACGAGGACGTTGACGCAGTTGGCGCTTGTATCGGCAACCGCGGCATGAGAATTTCCGGCATCGTTGAAGAGCTGAACGGCGAGAAGATCGACATCGTTTCCTACAGCGAAAAGCCCGAGGAGTTCATCAAGTCCGCACTTGCACCCGCAGAGGTCATTTCCGTGACCCTTGACGGCGAGCGCTCCTGCCGCGTTGACGTTGCGCCCGGACAGCTTTCCCTTGCCATCGGTAAGGAAGGTCAGAACGCAAGATTGGCGGCACGTCTTACGGGCTACAAAATAGATATCAAGGCCGAATAATTCGACCACACGGCAAAAAAATCCCACAAAACGGCGAAAGGGAGATAAAAATGGCAGAGACTGCGTTAAAAGGACAGAAAAGGCAACCCGAGCGACAGTGCATGGGGTGCAACGAAAGAAAACCCAAGCGTGAGCTGCTTCGGATCGTGAGAACGCCCGAAGGCTCGGTCGAGCTTGATTTCACAGGCAAAAAGAACGGCCGCGGAACCTATATTTGTCCCAATACCGAGTGCCTTAAAAAGGTCATAAAGTCAAAGCGCCTTGAGAGAACTCTTGAGGTCGCCGTTCCAAGCGAGGTCTATACCGCCCTCGAGGAGGAGCTCAAAAATGCCCGGTGACACATCGCATCTGGCGTCAACCGTCGGGCTGTGCGCAAAAGCGGGCGCGACCGTATGCGGAACCCCGCTTATCTGCGAGGCGTTGAGGAAAAAGAACCCGCCCGTGCTCGTGCTTTTGGCGAGTGACGCGGCGCAAAACGCCGAGAAAAAGCTCACAGACAAGTGCGGCTTTTACGGGGTTCGACTGGTAAAAGCTCCCTTAAGCACCGCAGACCTGGCAAGGGCTGTCGGAAAGAGCGGACTTGTGGCAGCCGTGGCAATTACAAACGAGGGTCTGGCAAAGGCTGTGGAAGCCAAGCTGGCCAAAACCGAATTATAAAGCAAAAATACAGCGAGCCTCAGCAAAAGCCGTCGCCCGCGTTTCCCAAAACTATTTGTGTCGCTCTGTGGCGGCGGAATGGAGATTATTATATGGCAACAACACAGTATCAATTCAAGGTAAATCAGCTTGCAAAGGACCTGGGCGTAAAGGGTAAGGACATTACCGGCATCCTGTCTGCCAAGGGCTTTGAGGTAAAACCCCAGTCAAGCCTTGAGGCCCTTGAATTCGGGGTACTTATGGATACTCTTACAAAGGAGAATCAGATTGAGAACATCGACGATTATATCGACGGTGTGACTTATATCGAATCAAAGAAAAAGAAGCCCGAGCCCGCGCCCGAGGCGAAGGCTGAGCCCAAGGCAGAGGAGAAGGCTGAGCCTAAGGCAGAGGAGAAGGCTGAACCCAAGGCAGAGGAAAAGCCTGCCGCAAAGGCTGTGGAAAAACCCAAGGTTGAAGCTAAACCCGAGGTAAAAGCAGAGCCCAAGGTCGAGGCAAAGCCTGCGCAACACCCCGAGAGCAGACCTGTGCAGGGCAATCAGCCCCAGAGACAGGACAATCGTCCTGCGGGACAGGGCGCAAACCGCTTTGACAGAAAGCCTTTCGAGGGCGGTCAGCGCCAGGGCGGCTTTGACAGACCCCAGCAGGGTCAGGGAGGCGGAAATTCTCGCTTTGACAGAAAGCCCTTTGATAATAACGGCAGACCCGCGCAGGGCGGCGGAAAACCCGGCTATGACAAGAAGCCTCAGAATAAGCCCAACAACCGCTTCGGCAATCAGGGCGAGGACTACGTTCCCTCCGCACCCAAGCCCAAATTCCAGCCTCAGCCCATCGTAAGAGGTCAGACCCCCAAGGGAAGCTCGGGCGCAAGCCAGAGAGGCGGAACGAGAGTGGTTGACACACGTTCAAGCTCGGTCGATCTTTCCAAATACGACGAGCGTCTCGATTCATTCGTGTCCGAGGCTCAGAACGTTCGTGCGGATCGCCAGAAGCTGAAGAAGCAGGACAACCGCAACCCCTACAAGAAGGGCAAGGAAGAATTCTCAAAGCCCAAGCAGCTCCCTCCCGTAAAGAAGAAGCCGCTTGAGATAACCGTTCCCGATGAGATTTCCGTTGGTGAATTCGCATCTCGTCTGAAGGTCACGGCGGGCGAGGTTATCAAGAAGCTGATGATGAACGGCATCATGGCGACGGTCAACCAGACAATCGACTACGACACAGCGTACCTTATCGCCGACGAGCTTGGCGCTATCGTTACAAAGGAAGTTGTCGTCACAATCGAGGAAAGACTCTTCGACGACACCGAGGACAACGAGGCAGATCTCGTAACAAGAGCTCCCGTTGTCTGCGTTATGGGTCACGTTGACCACGGTAAGACCTCTATTCTTGACGCTATCCGTCACACGAACGTAACCACAGGCGAGGCGGGCGGTATCACACAGCACATCGGTGCTTACCGTGTAAACGTAAACGGCCAGCCTATCACGTTCCTTGACACCCCCGGTCACGAGGCGTTCACCGCCATGCGTGCAAGAGGTGCCATGGCTACCGATATTGCAATTCTCGTTGTTGCCGCAGACGACGGCATCATGCCTCAGACCATCGAGGCAATAAACCACGCAAAGGCTGCGGGCATCGACATTATCGTTGCCATCAACAAGATGGATAAGCCCACCGCTAACCCCGATGCTATCATGCAAGAAATGACAAAGTACGACCTTGTTCCCGAGGAATGGGGTGGCGACGTTATCTGCGTGCCCGTTTCCGCTCACACGGGCATGGGTATAAACGACCTGCTTGAAAACGTACTGCTCGTTGCCGAGGTGAAGGAGCTGAAGGCTAATCCCAACCGTCGCGCAAAGGGTATCGTTATCGAGGCGAAGCTGGATAAGGGACGCGGTCCTGTTGCGACAGTCCTTGTGCAGAACGGTACTCTCCATACGGGAGACATCGTTATCGCAGGTACAGCCGTTGGTCGTGTCCGTCTCATGACAGACCACAACGGAAAGCAGCTCAAAGAGGCAGGCCCCTCCGTTCCCGTTGAGCTTATCGGTCTTGCAGAGGTTCCCTCAGCGGGCGACGAGTTCCAGGCGGTCGAGGACGAGAGAATGGCGAGAGATCTCGCCGAGCAGAGACGCGACAAGGCAAAAGAGGATATGTTCAAGGCGAATGCAAGAGCAAACCTCAACGACCTGTTCGACCAGCTCTCCAAGGGTGTAAAGAACCTGAATATCATCGTAAAGGCTGACGTTGGCGGCTCGGTTGAGGCGGTCAAGGCTTCTCTTGAGAAGATCTCCAACGAGGAAGTTAAGGTACAGGTCATCCACGCGGCGGCAGGCGGTATCACCGAAAGTGACGTAACGCTGGCGGCGGCCTCCAACGCCATCATCGTAGGCTTTAACGTTCGTCCCGACAGAAACGCTCTCGACAGTGCAGAGCGCCAGGAGGTCGAGATCCGCACATACCGCGTAATCTACGAGTGCATCGAGGAGATCACGGCGGCGATGAAGGGTATGCTTGCGCCTGAGTTCAAGGAGGTTCTGCTCGGTCACGCCGAGGTTCGTCAGACTATCCACGTGCCCAACGTCGGTACGATCGCAGGCTCTTATATCCTTGACGGTAAGGTTACAAGAGCATCGCAGATTCGTATCGTTCGTGACGGTATCGTTATCTTT
>CAZISP010000111.1:0-5130 GCA_964541955.1 uncultured Lachnospiraceae bacterium | reverse complement strand
GAGACAGACCACATATCTCTTTATTGCTCACGACCTTTCTATTGTTCGATTCATATCCGACCGTATCGGCGTTATCTATAAGGGCGATATCGTTGAGATTGCAGATGCCGAGGAGCTGTTTGACTATCCTCTGCACCCCTATACGAGATCGCTTATTTCCGCCATTCCGATTCCCGATCCCGAGCTTGAGAAGCGTAAGAAGCTCTTTGCTTACGATCCCTCCGTGCATGATTACAGCGAGGAAAAGCCCTCCCTGCAGCACATCGGTCACGGTCATTACGTTTTCGGCAACGCCGATGAGATTGAGGCATATAAGAAGATCCGCGAGTCCGGTACCCCTCTCAAGTCTATTACCATTATGACAGACGAGGAAATGGCGCAGGAGGCTCAGAGCAAGGACACAGAGGAAGCGATTGATGCTTCGATTCTGGATACCCCCATTCACGATACGGGAAATCCCCTGTATACCGTTGCTTCCTTTATCCCCGGTATAGGTACGATAGCAGGTATTATTGCCGGCGCGATCTTCAAAAAGCATAACTATATCCGTAACTACAAAGCGTGCAAGCGAGGCGTGATCGCAGGTCTTTGCACCTTTGGCGCAATTGTCGGCTTGTTCCTTCTCGCTCTTCTTTCGGCGATTCTATGAGAAGAGACAGAAGCTCCGACCGCACTCCTGCCGTAAAACCCGTCCGAAAAATAGAGCTGTCCGAGAAGGGCATTAAAAAAAGAGTGATAATAGCGGTAGCTCTGCTTGTTGTCGGTCTTGCCTTTATTGGGTACGCGGTATTGAAATGGCTTGGACAGGAGGAGGGATGGACACGCATTGAGCCGACCTCACAGTCGGCGGAAAGCGTAGCCTCCGATATGATATTGCTCTATGAGCTTGGGGTATCGGATATGTCTGCTACTGCCGAATATAAAGCGATTTCTGCGCTGTATACCGAGCTTTGCGCCAATGCCTATCGGCTGTTTCACGCCGATTACGGCTTTGAAGACGTGCATAACCCATATTATATCAACCGAAACATCGGTCAGGAAATTTTCGTTGACCCCGTGCTCTACGATGCCTTTGAGCAGATCGAGCGCTCCGGAAGCAGATTTTTGTATGCCGCTCCTTTTTATACGGAGTACAGAAATATGTTTTACGGCACTGAGGACTATTCTGTTGCTTTGCTTGATCCCCGCAGGAGTGAGAGCGTGGCGGAATATTTCACGGAGCTTTCGGTATATACCTCAAGTGAGGAGCACGTTCGCCTTGAGCTTTTAGGTGACTGCAAGATTATATTGCATGTTTCGGATGAATTTCTGTCCTTTGCACAGGAAAACGCCATAGACACCTTCATCGATTTCTATTGGGCAAAGAATGCATTTATTGTGGACTACATTGCCGAGGAGCTGTCGAAAGAGGGCTACGTTTACGGAAGTATATCCGCATACGACGGCTTTATGAGGACCATGGATCCCAGAGACACCTCCTACTTTTACAGCCTGAGTGCAAGATCGGACGGAGCGGTATACGCGGCCTGTACGCTTGAGTATACGGGACAAAACAGTATGGTTTTTCTCAGATCCTATAGCACAAATGACAGAGATATGATCTATTATCAATACGAGGACGGCGAGGAGCGTCATGCTTACGTTGATGTGACGGACGGTCTTTGTAAAAATTCTCTTGATTCTCTGGTCTCCTATTCAAAGGAGCGGGGCTGCGGCGAGATCCTTCTTTCCGTGATGCCCGTTTATATCGAAGACGAATTTGACGTTGAGAGACTCATAAGCCTTGAGACGTCGGGCGTTCATTCGGTATACAACGAGGGCATGGTACTTTGCTATACGGAAGAAGTAGCAGTTTTGAAAGACTTGTTTGATGACGGAAAAACGAAATTTTCCGTAACACTTATAAAATGAACAAAGCGCATCACAAATGTGATGCGCTTTTTCTATACAAAAATCCCCGTGGCAAACGCCACGGGGAAATAAATTAAATTCCTTCGGGGAACAGAAGAGCCAGGTTCTTCTCGTGAGACTCAAAGCAAGCCAGCATTACCTGCAGAACGCGTCTTACCTGAGGCTGTGTCACGATGGGAGCCTCCGTGCCGTCGATTGCCTTTACCAAATTGCGGTAGAAGTCGTGGACGTCGGACACGGGACGGTCAAGCTCGTAGGTGTCGAGGGTGATCTCGTCTCTGGGAGCCATTGTCTTTGTGATACCTGCCGCTGTCTGAACAGGGATAACTTCCTTTTCGTTCCAAGCCTTCATCTTCGCTACCCGGCAGTTCTTCTGCCAGTCCTCGATGAGGGCGGAGCCCTTCTTGCACTGCATATAGAAGCGAGGCATGTAAATAAAGTTGTATGTACCAACCTCAACGGTTGCACGCTTGCCGCTCTCAAAGGTGAGCATCAGATGCATGCCGTCGTCAACCTCGTCGGTTGTAATGTTGTTCAGCTCGCAGTAGACCTTTGTGATCTTCTCGGGGATCAATTGAAGCATCTGGTCGATAAGGTGAACGCCCCAGTCAAGAACCATGCCACCGCCGTATTGCTTGTGGCATCTCCAGTCGGAGGGAATGCCTCTCGAGCCGTGAACTCTGGACTCGATATTGATAGTCTCGCCGATCTCACCGCTCTCAATGATGGACTTGATAGCAAGGAAGTCAACGTCCCAGCGTCTGTTCTGGTGAACCGTGAAGAGCTTGCCTGCCTGTTTTGCGGCGTCGCACATTGCGTCAAAGTCCTCAAGGGAGAGGGCAACGGGCTTTTCGCATACAACGTTCTTGCCCGAGAGCAGGGAACGGACAACGATGTCACGGTGAACGTCGTTGGGGGTTGCACAAACTACAATATCAATATCCTTATCGGCTATGATCGCCTCGAAGGAGTCGTAAACGAAGATTCCTGCGTCTCTTGCCGCTTGGTTTCTTTCCTCGCGAATATCGTAAACGCCTTTGAGTGTTACAACGTCACTTTTCAGCGCGTGGTTTGCATGCCAGCCGCCCTGTCCGCCGTAACCTACTACAACAACACTTTTTTTCATGATCCTGGTCTAATCCTTTCGCATTTGCGTGAAAAACACACGCAATTATGTTTTGCACCTAAATTATAGGACAAATCATGCTATTTTGCAAGACATTTATAGACTTTTTGCGGACATAAATTGCACTTTTGGTTAAATGTTGCAAAAAAACAACTATTGTATTGTAAAAAATGCAAAAAAACGGCGCGCCTGTTGACTTTTTCGCATCCTGTGGTAGAATATATAATGAAGTAGAAGGGTCTCGGGCGTACGTAACGCCGCCCCCGACACCTGAGAATACAAAGAAAGGCGGTTTCCCTCAAGTGAGGGAAGAAAAAAGTTATGAATGACGTTCTAAAGCAATTATCTCTTATCGGCATCGTGCCCGTAATCAAGATCGACGACGCAAAGGACGCACTTCCTTTGGCAAAGGCTCTCATCGACGGCGGTCTGCCCTGTGCTGAGGTCACCTTCCGCACAGACGCGGCAAAGGACGCTATTGCGGCTATCGCAAAGGAATACCCCGAGATGATCGTGGGTGCAGGCACCGTTCTCACGCCCGAGCAAGCTGACATTGCGGTAGAGGCAGGCGCCAAGTTTATCGTAAGCCCCGGTCTTAACCCCGAAGTTGTACGCCACTGCACAGAAAAGGGCTATCCCATCGTTCCCGGTATCAACAATCCTTCGGGCATCGAGCAGGCACTTTCTCTCGGTCTCGACACGGTTAAATTCTTCCCCGCAGAGAACTCCGGCGGTCTTGGCATGCTCAAGGCTATGTCCGCTCCCTACGGCAAGGTTAAGTTCATGCCCACAGGCGGTATCGGCCCCGCAAATATCCGCGATTACCTGGCGTTCAACAAGATCCTCTGCTGCGGCGGCAGCTGGATGGTAAAGGCTGACCTCATTGAGGCGGGCGATTTCGACGGCATCAGAAAGCTCACCGAGCAGGCTGTTTCCACCATGCTCAACTTCGAGGTTGCTCACGTTGGTATCAATACAGAGTCCGAGGCGGCGGCTGACGCTGACGCGGCAACGCTGTCTAAGGCATTCGGCTTTGCTCCCGACAAGCGCTCCAAATCCGTATTCGCAGGAACTCAAGTTGAGATCATGAATATGCAGGGTATGGGCACAAAGGGGCACATCGGCATCAGAACTGCAAGCGTTGACCGTGCGGTTTATCACCTTGAGCGCAAGGGCTTTGAGTTCGATTATGACACGGCAACCTACGCTCCCGACGGCTCTATGAAGTTTATCTACATGAAGGGCGAGATCGGCGGCTTCGCTTATCACTTGGTTAAATAATTTTTGAAAGGAAGAAATATAAAATGAAAAAGATAGTTACATTTGGCGAGATCATGCTCCGCCTTGCACCCGAAGGATATTACAGATTCGTTCAAGCAAACAGCTTTGGCGCTACCTACGGCGGCGGTGAGGCAAACGTTGCGGTATCACTGGCAAACTACGGCATGGATGCGGCTTTTGTTACAAAGCTCCCCTCCCACGACATCGGTCAGGCGGCTGTGAATGAGCTTCGTCGCTACGGTGTTGACACAACAAAGATCACAAGAGGCGGCGACAGAGTAGGTATCTACTTCCTTGAAAAGGGCGCAAGCCAGAGACCCTCCAAGGTTATTTACGACAGAGCAGGCTCCTCTATTGCAACTGCAACAGTTGAGGATTTCGACTGGGATGCTATTTTTGAGGGTGTGGATTGGTTCCACTTCACAGGCATTACTCCCGCTCTGGGCGACAACGTAACGGAAATTTGCCGCGTTGCCTGCACGAAGGCAAAGGAAAAGGGCATCACCATCAGCTGTGACCTCAACTACCGCAAGAAGCTCTGGACAAGAGAGAAGGCGGGACAGGTCATGGGCGAGCTCATGCCTCTCGTTGACGTTTGCATCGCAAACGAGGAGGACGCTTCCGACGTATTTGGCATCAAGGCGGCTGACACAGACATCTACGGCGGCAAGATCAGCAGCGAGGGCTACAAGAGCGTTGCAAAGCAGCTTTCCGACCGTTTTGGATTCAAGAAGGTTGCTATCACACTTCGTTCTTCCATCTCTGCAAACGACAATGACTGGAAGGCTATGCTTTACGACAAGGCGACAGAT
>CAZISP010000110.1:0-5173 GCA_964541955.1 uncultured Lachnospiraceae bacterium | reverse complement strand
ATCGGGCGAAGGCGTTCAGCAGGCGCTTCTGAAAATTTTGGAAGGCACGGTGGCAAACGTTCCTCCCCAGGGCGGACGCAAGCACCCCAACCAGGATTTCATTCAGATAAACACCGAAAACATTCTGTTCATCTGCGGCGGTGCCTTTGACGGACTCGAAAAGATCATCGAGAAGCGCAAGGGCAACTCGTCCATCGGCTTCCTTGGGGATGTTAAAAACAAGATCGAGAAAAAGGAAACGGCTATTTTCAAGGACGTAAATCCTCACGACATTGTTAAATTCGGTCTTATTCCCGAGCTTGTCGGTCGAATTCCCGTCATAGTTTCGCTGAGCGAGCTTAACCGCGAAGCGCTTGTGCGTATACTCCGCGAGCCTAAAAACTCGCTGATGAAGCAATATATAAAGCTTTTTGATCTTGACGACGTTGAGCTTGAATTTGAGGAAAAAGCCCTTGAAGCTGTCGCCAAAAAGGCGCTTGACAGAAACACGGGCGCACGCGGTCTCCGTTCTATAATGGAAGAGACCATGGTGAAGCTTATGTATGATATTCCCTCAAGAAACGACGTGGCGAAGGTCATCATTACCGAGGAATGCATTGAAGGCACAGGCGAGCCGAAGATCATAACAAAATAAACGATGCCGACACGTTTGTGTCGGCATCGTTTTATTTTGATCTGTAATTGCCCGGGGTTGACTGATATTTTTTCTTAAACATTTGCGAAAAGTGCTTGGGGTCGGAAAAACCAACGCTGTAAGCGATCTCGCCCACGGAAATATCGGTGTTTTGAAGCAATACAGCGGCTTCCGACAGTCTTACGTCAAGAAGAGTTTCCATAATGCTCTTTCCCGTTGCCTTTTTGAAAAGCTTGCATAGGTGGTTTTGAGTAACTCCCGAAAAGCTTGATATATCCGATATTCTCAGATCCTCATTTTTGTAATTGATCTTAATATACGCCAATGCCAAGGAAACCGGATCGGGGCGACTGTCGTTTTTTGGCGCGGGAAAAAAGGATAGAAGCGAGTAAAAAACGGAAAGCATTGAATATTCGACGGAAATGCTCTTGTCTTGCCACAAATTGTCAACCAAGCTCTTTATTTTTGCTTTCGATTCAGTCGCTCTATCGAATTTCACAACGCAGCTGCCGTCCTTGGGATATACAGACTGCAAAAGCTCGGACGCCGTGTGCCCGTAAATCATGATCCAGGCACATTCGTAAGGCGCGTTGGGATCGGGCTCGCGAATCTCAAGCTGACCGGGGCGAATTACTATCATATCCCCTGCCCCGAATTCCTCGCCGCAGAACCGTCCTCTTCCGCTTGTGATGAACTGCAGAATGTAGTAATCACGCATCAGAACGTACCTTCTTGAATTTTTCGCGCGACCGTAGCCGATTTCGACTATTTCAATCCCCTTTTGCTCGGGCTGAGACAGTCGTATGACCTTAATATCGCCATTATCCGAAAAAATATAATCGTTATTTCTCATAGTTCTTCTCCTATACCCTCATGATACCGCACAATGCGTAATTTGTCAACCTCAAAGAGTAAATAATCGGTTGTTTTATTTATCATGAGCGTGTAAAATGAAGCAAACAACAGACTTTCGGAGAATGATATGAAACATGATGTAAAAAAATTCAGACAGGAACCCTTTTTTTGGTCACGCCTCGGCTTTTGCTATGATCCGCCCTTGATGGACGACGATGGAAAACAGGTAATTTTTTCGCGTGATTTTGCCAAATACCGCAGGATACACGATGAATTTCGAGATGCAGGCGTAAAATATCATACAACCATCCTGAGTTCGGGTTGGATCGGCGCCGACAAATTCGATTATACGCTGACAGACGAAACACTTGATGCGCTTTTGAAAGACAATCCCGATATTTACTATATGCCGAGAATAAAGCTGAACGCGCCGCCGGATTGGTGCCGCGAGAATCCCGAAGACACCTTCGTTTATTTTGAAGGTCCAAGAGATGCAAAAAGTATAAGCGGACTTGCGGGATCAAGCGAGCAGGATTGGTTTGGATTCAAAACCGTCGGATATCCCGTAAACGGCGGAAAAAACTCATATGCAGACCCCCATTGCAACATGGACAGCAGGATCGCTCTGCAAAGCTTTTCGAGCAAAAAATGGCGTGCTGATGCAACCGACGCTCTCCTTCGGTTGATGAAACACGTCGATCAAACTCCTTATAAAAATCAGATAGTCGGCTACCATATTGCATACGGCGCTTGCGGCGAGACCACGATGTGGGGCTCGTGGGTAAAGGACGACCCGTATCATGTGGGCGACTATGGAATATCGAGCGTAAAGAACTTCAGAGCGTATGAAACAGCAAAATACGGAAGCGTTGAAGCAGCATTAAAAGCGCTTGACCTTGACAGCGAAGAACAGATTTTACCCCCTGCCCCCGAGGCACGGACAGGCAAAAAGGAAAATTTGTCCGGGTTCCTGTTCCATTCGGGCAATTCACTTCTTGCGGCTGATTATTATGAATTTCTGTCAGACACTAACGTGGATTCCATCGAGCACTTCTGCCGATCGGTGAAGGAGTATAATCCAAAATACTTGACGGGTGCCTTTTACGGTTATACAACGGTATACGGATGTGCTCACGCGGGACACCTTGCTATTGACCGCGCACTTGAATCGCCCTATATCGACTTTATTTCCTCCCCCAAGGGCTATTACAAGTGCAATGCGGGTCAGCCCGGCGGAGAGCAAGGAACCGCTCAGTCTATCGCCAGAAAAAAGCTCTGGCTTGACGAGATCGACAACAAGACCCACATTGATCCTCGAAATCGCGGTGAGGTCAAGGACTTTTTTGAGACAAAAACAATTTTGTGGCGCGAGGTTTGCAAAAATCTGTCCCGAAATTGCGGATTTTGGTTCATGGACCTGGGAGAGGGCTCCTTTTCTTCCCCCGAGATCATGAATGAGATCAAAAAAATGACCGAATTTGCCAAGGATATAAATAAAAAGGAACATAAAAGTGTCTCGCAGGTGCTTTTGGTCAAGGGGGACGTTTCAAAGCGGAAGCATTCCCTGTCAAGACAGCTTCACGACGACATTGAGTATGAAATGCCGTACAGGCTCATGCCTATCGGTGCTCCCGTTGACTTTATGCGCGTTTCCGACCTTGAGGAGATTGATCTTTCTCGTTATAAACTTGTGATTTTCGGCGATACGTTCTATTTTAACGAAGGTCAGCTTAGTAACATACTTTCAAGGCTCAGACCCGACGCCACCGTGATTTGGCACTATGCTCCGGGTGCGCTTTCGCCTGAATTTTCTTATGACAACGTTAAAAATACTTGCGGACTTGACGTATATGAGAAAAAAGAAAGCGATGCAGATTATCCCGAGCTGTGCATACGCGAAGCGGAAGGCGTTTCGGTTCTCGGAAGATACGACAGCGGCGAGGTTAAGGTTGCATCGGTGATTCATCTTGGAAGAAGAAATGTTCTCACGACCACTCCCGAGCTTGAAACGACAGATTTCAGACACTTTGCAGAAGAGGCCGGCATTGATCTTCCTGCTCCCGCGGGCGTGACTGTATACGGAGACAACCGATTTACAGCCTTTTTTACAGGTGAAGACGAGGGAGCCGTAATTAAAACGGAAGAAAAGAAAATTTTGATACCCGCCAAAGGATACCGTATAAAATAGCAAAAGGAGAGGCGATACGCCTCTCCTTTTAGCTTTTTCTGAATTCCGTGGGGGTGGTTCCCGTGATCTTTTTGAATATCCTGTTAAAATTCGAAAGGTTGCTGAAGCCGCACTCGGAGGAAATATAAAGCACAGTCTCATTCGACTCCCGAAGCATGGATTTTGCCAGCTCCACGCGTTTAATGTTAATATAATCCCAGGGCGAGATGCCGTTAAGCTCCTTGAAAAGCACCGAAAAATAGGTGCGGCTGAAGCAGGATATGTCCGCAAGCTCCTCAAGAGAAAGCTTTTTTGAGATATTGGAGTTTATGTACTGAATTACCTTGTCCATATTCTCCAGATTTTTGACGTTTTTGCATGCGGAAAATGTAGATATCTTATTTTCACGGCGAAGTAAAATGACAAGAATCTTATAAAGATTAGCCTTGATTATAATCTCCGCCCCCGACTTTCTGTTTTGACACTCAACGAACATTTCTTCCATGTTTTCTCGGATCATCTCCGCTGCATCCTCATCTTTTTCAAAGCAGTTTTGGCATCCGTCACTGAGCAGTCGGCGAAGAAAGCTGTCATCAAAAAAATTAAGACCGGGAGACCACACTATTCGAGGCTCGAATTTAAGATCGAGAAAGCAAGGCGGCTCTGCCCCGTCGATCCTCTCTATCCAATGGGGCTGATTTGAAAGAAAAACGAAAACCTTACCCGGTTCTATTTCGTACCGTGCGCCGTCAACAAGGAAAACCCCGTTTCCGCTTTTTACGTAGCATATTTCGATCTCGGTATGGTGATGCTCGGTAAAAAGGCTTCTGTTTGAATCGGGCACCGATTCATACATTTTGAGCACGTTTTGTCCATAGCGGTCTTTTATCGGAATCGTCTCGTTTTTTTTCATGATATTTTACCTCAATCGTAATATAGTATCAGAATATCATAATTTATTTGTTGCTTTTTTGCAAAAAATGCATTAAACTAATCTTAACATAAATATTATGCATGAAAGGCAGTATTAAATCAATGGACGAAAAGAAAACGTTAAATGAACTGATTGAAAACAATGTCAACGTCAGATCCAACCCCACAGAACTGAAAATCACAGATCTGAGAGTTTGCAACATCAACGGCGCACCTAAGCACTGCCCTCTTATCAAAATTTACACAAATCAGGGCATCGTAGGCTACGGTGAGGTCAGAGACGCTTCCAGCGCAACCTATGCCCTTATGCTAAAGAGCAGACTGCTTGGCGAGAACCCCTGCAACGTTGACAAGCTCTTCAGAAGAATCAAGCAGTTCGGCGGTCATTCCAGACAGGGCGGCGGTGTTAGCGGCATCGAGCTTGCTCTCTGGGATATCGTAGGTAAGGCTTACGGTGTTCCGCTGTATCAGCTTCTTGGCGGCAAGTTCCGCGACAAGGTAAGAGTTTACTGCGACACCGACGTTGACGGCAAGCACACGGGCTCAGACATGGGCCATGCTCTCAAAAAAAGAATGGAACAGGG
>CAZISP010000109.1:0-5178 GCA_964541955.1 uncultured Lachnospiraceae bacterium | reverse complement strand
AGGCGCACCCACTGCCGTTGCGGGAAACGAACCGCGAATTCCGACGAGCGCAACGCCTGCAAGCTCGGGGGCAAATTTCAACCCCGAGGATATCGAATTCTGATTTGGAGAGTTTTTTATGCTTTATTTTTCAAGTGATTACCAGCAAGCCTGTCACCCCGAGATACTTCGCCGTATAAGCGAGACGAACTTTGAGGGCAACCCGGGCTACGGCACCGATGACCATTGCAAAGCGGCAAAGGAGAAGATCCGCGCGGCTTGCGACGCACCCGATGCCGAAATATTTTTCGTTCCCGGGGGCACGCAGACCAATATGCTCGTCCTCGATACTATCCTTCATCCCTATGAGGGCGTGATTTCCGCCGAAACGGGGCATATCAACGGTCACGAGGCGGGAGCGGTGGAGTTCACGGGGCATAAGGTCCTGGCGATTCCGCAATATGAGGGAAAGATAAAGCCGTGCGACCTGAGAGCCCGCCTGAGGGCTTATGCCGATGACGATAACCGCGAGCATACCACGCTACCCGGTGCTGTCTATATCTCGTTCCCCACAGAGTACGGAACAATTTATTCAAAGTCCGAGCTGACCGAGATTTACGGCATTTGCCGAGAGTACGATATCCCGCTTTTCATCGACGGTGCGCGTCTGGGCTACGGGCTCATGAGCCCCGAATGTGACCTGACCTTGCCCGAGCTTGCAAGGCTCTGCGACGTTTTCTACATCGGCGGCACGAAGATGGGCGCGCTCATGGGCGAGGCTGTTGTTTTCACCCACGGCAATATGCCAAAGCATTTTTTCACGTCCGTAAAGCAGCACGGCGCGCTTCTCGCAAAGGGGTGGCTGCTGGGAATCCAGTTTGAGACGCTTTTTACGGACGACCTCTACTTCAAGATTGCAAAGAATGCAATCGACTGCGCTGTGAAGCTGAAAAAGCTGCTGATAGAAAAGGGCTATAAGCTTCACTTGGATTCTCCCACGAATCAGCAGTTTGCGGTGGTTGAAAACAGCATTCTTCCCGAGCTTTCAAAGCACGTCAGCTACGGATTCTGGGAAAAGGCTGACGAGACGCACACGGTAATCCGCTTCGCCACAAGCTGGGCAACGAAGCCCGAGGACGTGGAGGAGCTGGGGAAGTTTCTATAATAAAAAAGAGACTGTATAGTTCGATTCTCAAAAGGATGTTTACCCTTATAATGTAGGGGCGACCATCGGTCGCCCGCGGGCGTGCAATGCACGCCCCTACAAAATTCAAAACTTCCTTATGAGAGACCGTCTTCGCAGTCTCTTTTTATTATACGGTCTCGCAAACAAACGCTCTCGCGCCACCCGTGCGTATAATTTCAGCCGCTCTTTCAGCCGCCCGGGCGGATTCGAACAAACCGTAAACGGACGGTCCGCTTCCGCTCATCATGGCGTTGACAGCGCCGTTTTGAAGCATCTTTTCTTTGAGTACGTTCACCATGGGGCGCACCTGCGGCACCGCCGCTTCAAAAATATTGAAAATATTTCCCGTAACTGCCCTTTTGTCGGCACTTTCAAGGGCAGAAATGAGTCTTTGGTATTTCTCTGAATTCTTGATGTCCGTAGGGGCTTTGAAATTATCGAACATACGGTCAAGCTCACCGTAAGCCCAAGGGGTGGAAACTCCCTCACCGTCGATGGCGACGACCACGTGAAGCTTTGGGCAGGACTGGCACTTTTCAAGGATATCCCCGATTCCGCGGGTTATCCTCGTGCCCCCGAAAAGGCAGAAGGGAACGTCCGCACCCACCTTTGAAGCTATTTTTATAAGGTCGCTGTCGGGCAGATTCGCGCCCGTCAGCTCGTTCAGAATTTGAATCACTGCCGCACCGTCGGTACTGCCGCCCGCAAGGCCGGCTTCCATGGGAATCCGTTTTTCAATGTGAATCTTGGCGCCCGCAGATGCACCTGTGTGCTCAAAGAATTTCATTGCCGCGCGTACGGCTATGTTTTTTGCGTCCGTGGGCACACCTGATGCGTTGCAACTGACCGAAAATTCTCCCTCGGTCAGCTCAAGCGATACCGTGTCGCTCAGCGACACCGACTGCATGACGCTGAGGATGTCGTGATAACCATCCTCGCGCCGCCCCGTGACGTCAAGGAACAGATTTATTTTTGCGAAAGCCTCTCGGCAGGCCGTTTTTTTCATTTGATCTCCCGTTGCATAGCGATTTTTTTAATTCTACCACAATATAATGAAATTATCAACATTTTTTTAATAATCTCCCCCGCTTCTTGATTTTTTTGGAGTGAAGTTGTATAATTAAAGCATCAAATTTATCAAAGAGGTGTATGTAATGAAGGCTTTTCTTCTTGAATTTGCGACCTGGGCCGCAACTAAGGGCGTTTCAATCGTTGTCGCTCTCCTGATCCTTTGTGTCGGCTGGAGCGTCGTTTCGTCTGTTTCAAAAAAACTTAAATCAGGCAAGTACGGCAAGCGCATGGATCCCACGGTTCGGAACTTTACGGCAAATTTCTTTAACATCGGTCTTAAGATCATGCTGGTCATTATCGTTATCGTCATCATGGGTGTTCCCGAGGCATCTATTGCGGCGGTTGTGGCTTCTGCGGGCGTTACCATAGGTCTCGCTCTCCAGGGTGGACTTTCAAACATTGCAAGCGGTATAATTCTGCTTGTGACGCGCCCGTTTTCTATTGGGAATTATATTACCGTTGCAGGCGAGAGCGGAACCGTGACCGATATCAACATCTATTACACAACAATAGTTACTCCCGATAACAAAAGGATCACGATTCCCAATTCCGCGGCATCCACCTCCAATATTACCAACTACTCTGTGGCGGATAAGAGACGTATCGCTATCGACGTGCTGGTTGCATACGGTACAGACACGGAGCTGGTAAAATCCACATTACTTGAAATTGCCAATTCCAATGAAAAGGTAATGAAGGATCCCGCGCCTGCGGCTGTTCTGACCAACCTCGGTGAAAGAGGGATCGGATTCTCTCTGAGAATGTGGACTGCCAACTCGGATTTCTGGAACGTAACCTTTGCCGTAAACGAAGCTATAAAGCTTGCGTTTGAGGAAAAGGGAATTTCCGTTCCCGGATATCTGATAAATATTCATAACGAAAAATAAAAACAAAAAAAGGAACAGCGCCTCGGCGCTGTTCCTTTTTTGCTTTGAAAAATCAGCTTTCCTCGCTCAGCTCGTCCGAAAAGATAAACGCAACGGCACCGAAGAGCGCAAGACAAATTGCCGTTCCGAGCAGGAGGGAAATGTTCCCCGTTACTACCATTCCAACGATGAGCGCGAAAAGACCGACGCACGCAATGCCGGATGCGACCTTGATCACGGACGCGATGGCGGAATTGGAAAAGATCGCTTTCATTATGGAAATTATCACCTCAACGACGGTGACTGTCTTTTTCGAATATGCGCGGTTTTTCCTCACCTCGGGGCGGTTGTATACATTCATTTTGTTATTATAGCAAGCATTCATATTTTGATCTCCTTTCCGTTTTTGGAACTCTTGTAAGCTTATTATATCACAAAAAATCGATTTGTCAAGAGATTTTTTCCAAAAAACGAAAAAAAATTCAAAAAACTCTTTACAAAACGGAAAAAGGGTGCTATAATGATATCGAAAAAGAAATAAAAACGCTCAAAGGAGTGCCTGAAATGGAATATATCGACAGAATCAAGAAAATCAAAAGTGAAAAGAAGATCACGAATGAGAAGCTTTCCGAGATGACGGGAATTCCTCTCGGCACCCTCAGTAAGATTATGGCTGAGATCAGCGACTCCCCGAAATTCGTAAATATTCTCTCTATTTGCGAGGCGCTGGGCTGCTCTGTGAATTACGTTGTGACAGGCGAGCCGGATAACAACAATAACTGCTATCTTGAGGTGGGCGAGATGAACCTCATTGACAGCTACCGCCGCCTGGATACCCACGGGCGGGAGCTGGTTGCTCTCGTATTAAATAAGGAAGCGGAGCGCATCACCAAGGCGGATTACGGAATCGGAGATGAGCCTCAGAGAAAGTCTGCGAAGATTCTCACGCCAAAGAAGCCGGCATCAAAGCCCGCATCCCGCAAGTCCGCATCCGAATATGGCAGACGCATTATCTCACTTTATGAGATGCCCGTTTCCGCAGGTCGCGGCGTTTATCTTGACGGAGAGGCTGCGGACGAGATCAATATTCCCGATACGGTAAAGACCCGCAGTGCGGACTATGCTCTGCGTATCTCGGGTAACAGCATGGAGCCCAAGTACCACAGCGGCGACATTCTTCTGATAGAGGAGTGCGAGTCGGTTGAGATAGGCGAGCTTGGAATATTCGTGCTTGACGGCGAGGGATATTTCAAGCAGTTCGGCGGCGACCGACTGATCTCCCTTAACTCCGAATACCCCGATATACCTCTGTCCGACTTTGAGAATGCGGAGTGTTGCGGAAGAGTCGTTGGACGACTTAAGAAGAAATAATTTTACCCAAATACCCCTGTCCAATGATATGCACCCCAAAAGTGTTTGATTTTTGGGGTGCATATCAAATCCGTCGGGGCTTTTTTATTTGAGATGTAGCTTTTTCATATATTTGTTAAGCTGTCTTTGGTTTTTGATGACTACCACCTTGTCTCTGTATTCTTTGATGACGTTTTTGTAACGCTCTCGCGCTTTTTTGGTTCTGCCTTCCCATAAGATCCAGCGGGCAAACTCGAAATCAAATTTTTCGTTGCAGCCCTCTGCCATGTCGGGACGAGACGTGTTTCTGTACTTTAGGTATCTTTTATACGCGCGAAAGAAACAGGAAAATCTGTTGAAAAGAAGAAGTATTATTGTGTCTGCCTCGCGCATTCTGCGGTCATAACAGAGCTTTGAGTAGTTGCCGTCGATGACCCAAGCGTCGTGGCTGTTCAAAAAATCCTCCGTGATCGCCGTTTTATCCTCTTCTGAGCGGATCTTCCATCGGGGCAGAAATTGCACCGTGTCAAAATGCAGAACGTCAGTGTTGTGCATTTTTGCAAGCACTCGTGCAAGGGTTGATTTCCCTGAGCCGCTGTAACCCATAACGGCAATTTTCATTTTCTGTCTCCTTTTGCAGATAGTCCAAAAAATCCCTTATCCGCGAGAGCGAATAAGGGATTTTTTGGTGGTGCTCCATTGCGGAATCGAACCGCAGACACCTTG
>CAZISP010000108.1:0-5244 GCA_964541955.1 uncultured Lachnospiraceae bacterium | reverse complement strand
AAAAGGGGTTTTGCGCCGCAGCATATGATATCGTTTACACACATAGCAACGGCATCAATGCCGATGGTGTCATGCTTGTCCATAAGAATTGCCATTTTAACCTTGGTTCCGCAGCCGTCGGTTCCCGAAACGAGAACAGGCTCCTCGATACCCGCCATATTCAGGCCAAAGCAACCGCCGAAGCCTCCTACGTCGTCAAGACAACCTTCATTCTTTGTGCGGGCAATATGCTTTTTCATCAGCTCAACGGCTTTGTAACCGGCAGTAATGTCAACACCGGCAGCAGCGTAGCTTTCAGATCTTGAATTATTCATGTCAAATAACCTTTCTTGAATTTCGTTTGCGGCAAGATTACTCTTTGCCGTTCCAGCAGTAAGTGCAGAGCTTGCAACGGTCGATGCCTATTGCCTTGATTATCCCCTCAAGAGACTGGAAATCAAGAGATGCGAAATGCAGCTTCTTTGAAATTGCCTCGCGGAGCTTTTTTCCCCGCTCGGTTGTGCCGTCGCTGTATTCCTCAATGTATTTCTCGCCCTCCTCGCCCTCGAGCTCGTAAATGGTCGCTCTTGCAATAAGCTCCATTTCGCTTCTGGATGAGGAAAAATTCAGATACTTACAGCCATACATGATTGGCGGGCAAGCAGAACGCATATGAACGTTCTTTGCGCCGTTTTCATAGAGGAATTCAACCGTTTCCCTGAGCTGTGTTCCGCGAACGATCGAATCGTCAACAAAAAGCAGATTTTTATCTTGGATCAGCTCGTGAACGGGTATCTGTTTCATTTTTGCAACCCTGTCGCGATCCTTCTGGTTTGCAGGCATAAAGCTGCGCGGCCAGGTGGGCGTGTACTTGATAAAGGGTCTTGCAAAGGGGACGCTGCTCTTGTTGGCGTATCCGATAGCGTGAGGGGTTCCCGAATCGGGAATGCCGCACACATAGTCGATATCCTGCGCCGCGCCGTTCTTTTTATCTGCCTCTGCCATTATCTCACCGTTGCGGTAGCGCATGGTCTCAACGTTTACACCCTCATAATTTGAGGTTGAATATCCGTAATAAGACCAGAGGAAGGCGCAGATCTTCATGTCCTTGCCGGGAGCCCTCAGCTGTTCAATGCCCGTAGCGGAAAATTCCACGATCTCACCGGGACCAAGCTCGCGCTCGTCGGCAAATCCCAGCTTTTTATAAGCAAAGGATTCAAAGGATGCGCAGTACCCCTCCTCGTTTTTACCGATGATAATGGGGGTTCTGCCAAGTCTGTCTCTTGCGGCGATGATATTTCCCCCCTCACGGAGAATGAGTATCGACGCGGAGCCTTCAACGACCGACTGCGCAAAGGCTATTCCCTCGGCGAAGCTGTCTCTGAGTCCTATAAGCGCCGCCAGGAGCTCGGTAGAGTTTATCTTGCCGCCCGTCATTGCATTGAACTGACCGTACGTATGGTCAAAATACTCCTTCATGAGTGCATCGGAGTTTCTGACCGAGCCGACGACGCAGATGGCGTAAGTGCCAAGCCTTGATCGGATAAGCAGGGGCTGTGGATCGCTGTCGCTGATACAGCCGATCGCGGAATTGCCGCTCATCTCGTCAAAAATATTCTCGAATTTCGTTCTGAAAGGCGAGTTCTGAATGTTATGAATGGATCTTTGCAGGCCAACCTCCGCGTTGTATGCCGCAAGTCCAGCGCGGCGTGTGCCCAGGTGGGAATGATAGTCGGTTCCAAAAAACACGTCCATCATCGCATCGTGTCTGAGCGCCGCTCCGAAAAATCCGCCCATGCTTTACCTGCCCTTTGAATTAAGCAAAGAAAAGCTCGGATAGCGTCATGGGATCGATATACTTGCCGTCCTTGTAAACTCTCATGTTACCGGAGGCGATTTCGTCGATAAGCATTACCTTACCGTCCGCATCGTAACCGAACTCGAATTTGATGTCGTAGAGAACGAGCCCCTTCTCGAGAAGGTCGTCAGCTACGATCTTTGTAATCTGCTGTGTCATTGCCTTGATATCGTCATACTGGTCTGCCGTCATAACGCCCAGATCAACAAGACCGTCCTTTGTTACCAGCGGGTCGCCCTTTTCATCGTTCTTGAAGGTGGTTTCAACGTATGCGGGAAGGTCTGCGCCCTCCTCAATATAGTCGCTGTAACGGCGGTAGAAGCTGCCGACAGCCTTATGGCGGCAGATAACCTCAAGACCACGACCGAACGCCTTTGCGGGAAGGACCTCCATGGTCGTGTCAGCGAGGTTTGCGCTGATATAATGAGTCTTGATGCCTGCGGCATTGACCTTTTCGAAGAAATAGACAGACATACGGAGATTTACGTCACCGACACCGTCGATAGTGAGACCTACGGAATTTTCACCGGGATCGAACACGCCGTCCTTACCGGTGCAGTCGTCCTTGAACTTCAGCAGATAGTTGCCGTTGTCCAGTGCGAATACGTTTTTTGTTTTTCCTGTGTAAACGAGTTTCATTTTATTCTCCATTCCGCCGTCGTTTCGACGGCATAAAAATTATTTTCTGAAATCAAATGTGTTCGCACAGCGAACAAAAATGGGGTCGGATCCCATTTTTAATTTGAATTTCACGGCGTGAATAGGTGAGCTTCAGATTTATCGAGGCAATCTTTCACGCTTTTCTCCTTTGTATGTATGAAATTTTTATTTATTGAATTCAGCTTCAACAGCCGCGTTTTTCTCAAGCACCTTTTCAGCATCTGCCGCTCTCTTTGCGGCGAGCTTCTCGGCAAGAGCCTCGTCCTCTATTGCCAGCATCTGAGCGGCAAGCAAAGCGGCATTGCCACCACCGTCTATGGCAACAGTAGCTACGGGGATACCCGTGGGCATCTGAACTGTTGACAGAAGGGCGTCAATGCCGTCAAGATTTGTTGATTTGCAGGGGATTCCGATAACGGGCAGAGTGGTATTCGCCGCAACTGCGCCCGCAAGATGAGCCGCCATGCCGGCAGCCGCTATAATAACTCCAAACCCCTTTGACTTTGCATTGCGTGCAAAATCGCCCGCCTCAGCAGGTGTTCTGTGAGCGGAGTAAACGTGAACCTCAAAGGGGATATCAAGCGACGCGAGCATATCCGTACACTTGCGGATAATCGGAAGATCGCTGTCACTTCCCATAACGATTCCAACTTTTTTCATGTCAATCTCCATTCCGCCGCCAAGGCGGCACATATATTTTCAGAAATTCATTTCCCGAAAAATAATAAAAGGGCGCAACTCACCCAAAAAGAGTAAGAGGCGCCCAGACGGTCGGCTTTATCGAATGTCACGTTCCCTTAGCGTTGGCTCGCTTTTTCCGTCAGTTGCGTGGCATCTTCCTACTTGCTTTATATTATAACATAATATACTATAATTGTCAACAAGAATTTTGTCACCAAAATGCTGAATAAAGACTTTCAAAATATAGTCTTTTCGCACAAATTGACAAGAGAAAATTCAGTTAAAAATTCAAAAGACCACCGACAGACGGTGATCTTTTGAAAAAAGTATTTTATTTTGCCATTGCCTCGCAATAGCGGCAACGGTATTCCCTCTTTTTGGCGTTTGAAAGCAGGAAAACGTGGTGAATATCCTGCTCTGTTGTTGTGATACAGCGGGGGTTTTTGCACCTGATAATATCAACCAGCTTTTCGGGGGGCGCTATATGGCTCTTCCCTACAATTTCGCCGTTTTTGATAACGTTTACGGTGGAATCAGGGCTTATATAGCCGATGACCTCCAGGCTTATCTCAACCTCGCCGTCAATCTTGATAATATCCTTTTTTCCCATTTTGGAGCTGTGAACGTTCATGATCATGGCAACGGGACAATCGAGAGCGGCAAAATTGAGCATTTCATATATCTGCATCGCCTTGCCTGCGGCAATGTGGTCTATAACGTAACCGTTGTGTATGCTGTCTATATTCATACCAATGCTCTCCTCTCAGTTCTTGATTCCCAGCAGCTTCATAATGAGCGCCATGCGGATAAATTTGCCGTTATACGCCTGCTTGAAATAGAGAGCTCGGGGGTCGCTGTCAACGCCTGTGGAAATCTCATTTACGCGGGGCAAAGGGTGAAGAACGATCATATCGCGCTTCGCCTGCTTCATTTTTTCTTCGTCCAGAATATAGGTATCCTTCAGTCGCAGATAATCCTCCTCGTCGGGGAAACGCTCACGCTGAATCCTCGTCATGTAGAGAATATCGAGGTCGCCGATAACGCTCTCAAGAGAGGTGCTCTGGGTATAAGGAAGCCCGGCGTCCTTGATATACGTTTGCTTTACGAAGCTTGGCAGTTTCAGCTCCTCGGGGGAGATGAGCACGAAGCGCACGTTCTCGTATCGGGAAAGAGCCGAGATAAGAGAATGTACGGTTCTGCCGTACTTAAGGTCGCCGCAAAGACCCACGGTAAGTCCGTCAAAGTGACCGAGCTCCGTTTTAATGGTAAGCAGGTCGGTAAGGGTCTGGGTAGGGTGGTAATGGCCGCCGTCGCCCGCGTTGATGATCGGCACGGTCGTATGCTCGGAGGCGACGATAGGCGAGCCCTCTTTGGGGTGGCGCATAACAATAATATCCGAATATCCGCTCACCATCGTGATTGTATCCGCCAGGCTCTCGCCCTTGGCAGACGATGACGAGCTTGAATCCGAGAAGCCGAGAACGTTTCCGCCAAGAGACAGCATTGCCGACTCAAAGGAAAGGCGGGTTCTGGTGGAGGGCTCAAAAAACAGGGTCGCCAAAATCTTATGACGGCAGGCGTCCTGATATTTCTCAGGCTGTGCCAAAATGTCCTTTGCCACCTCGATCAGCTCGTCGATTTCGGCGGTAGTCAGATCCAATATGTTTACCAGATGATGCATATTTGCTCCTTAAAATTAAGCCTTTGCGCCGTTTACTTCAAGGTACTTCTTGATTCTGTCAACGTTTTCGCGGTTTGCCTCGTCCTCTTCAAGGTACTCGATGATGTCGTAAACGTCAACAACGGAGTATACGGGGAATCCGAATTCCTCCTCCACCTCGGACATGGCAGACTTGTCGGTCTTACCCTTTTCCTTGCGGTCAACCATAACGAAGGTAGCCGCAACTTTTGTGCCCTCAAGTCCCGAGAGGATAGCCATGCTCTCACGGATAGCCGTACCCGCTGTGATAACGTCCTCCGTGATAACGATCTCCTCGCCTGCCTTGGGAAGGTAGCCTACGAATACGCCGCCCTCGCCGTGGTCCTTTGCTTCCTTACGGTTAAAG
>CAZISP010000107.1:0-5282 GCA_964541955.1 uncultured Lachnospiraceae bacterium | reverse complement strand
ACTGATTCGCATGAACGTGGAGTATACCATGATGAATCGATTGCTTCGCGGTATAGGAACGAATATTAATCAGATCGCCAAAGTGGCTAACAGCAATAAAGCAACACCGGCTGCAAAACTGCTTCTTGATATGTACCAGGATGTTCAAACACTGAAGCACAATTTGATGCCTTTGTGGAATGAAACGAGGTCGACGTTATGGCAATCTTGAAGATTATTTCGCATGGAAAAACAAATGCCGGAAAACGGCGAGTGTTGCAGTATGTTTTGGATCCAAAGAAAACAACCCCTGAGCTATGTGCTGTTTCAGGTGATTTTCAGGCTGAAGAAATTACTCCCCAAACGGTGTACAAAAGCTATGCTCTTACGCGCGCGTTATTTAATAAGGTATCTTTGGGCGGACGCACCTATACCCATGGCACAATTGCGTTTGCGCCAGGAGAGATTTCTCCGGAGGATGCAGCACAATTTGCCGAAGAGTTTGTGTCGAAGGTCTATCCGAACAACCAGGTTCTTACGGCAGTCCATACGGACGCAGATCACATCCACGCGCATTTCATTATAGAACCGGTTTCTTTTTGTGATGGGCGCATGCTGCACACATCCAAGCATGATTTAGATCGAGCAAAGAAAGTTTGCAATGATATGTGTCGTGCACGAGGTTTGTCGGTGGCCCAAAAGGGTCGTCATGCAGATGGTGCAGTTTTTGAAGAGGGTGAGGTTACCACGTGGAGCAAAAGCAAATACCATCAGATGGCACAGAAACCAGGTGAAAGTTACTTGGTAGATCTGACCGCAGCGGTACAAGACTGTGCTGCTGTTGCTCAAAGTCAGAAAGAGTTCTGTTCCTTGTTGGAGCACGAATATGGTTGGACGGTGATGTGGAAGGACTCAAAGAAAAACATTACTTTTACTAACAGCGAGGGTAAACGAGTCAGAGACAGCAACATCAGTAAAACCTTCAATATTAATATTTCCAAGGAGGCTCTGCAATATGAATTTGCAAGAAATGGTGGCCGCATTACCGGCCAAAGGCCTGCGGGCCAAACTGCTTCGTCAAGAAATACAGATCAAACAGCTGGAGGAAGAGAATCGCTGGCTGAAAGATCAATTAGCAACCATGGCAAAAAGGGAAGATAAGCGAAAGCATAAATGACCGCCCCTACTGTTTTTAAAAACCGGGATATAATATTTTCGCCAACACGAGCAGATTGAAAATTAAATATTTGCCCTAAGAAAAAAATTCCAAATAAAAATTTCTCGAATTTCCCTCCCATATGAAAAGGTTTCTACTAAAAGAATTATGTAAACCAAAGTTGGACAATTCGAGGGGTAGTTACTGAGGCGACTCTTTCGATATTTTGCCGGACAAAAATAACTTGAAAGGAACGAATTTAAATGAGAAAGCATTACAAAAATAAAAAGGAAAGTACATATAGTATGTATTGCGTGAGTCCGAGAATTACGGTTTCCGCGAACTCGCAGATGCGAATAAGGGATCTGGACACGGATAGAGAGTATTTAGGTGCCTACGATGAGGAAAGCGGCAGATGGTTTTGCGGTCTGGGCTGTGGTTTTCGATATCATAGCGATGCCTATGACGTGCTTGACGAGACCACAACTATTATTAACGGATATCTGGCAAGAAAAGCCCCTAATGACATTGTGCGAAAATCACAAGCTGTAGCGTGGACATATGACTATGATCAAGGCGTGTTTGGCTGCGACTATGAGCTGACGGAGTATGGCGATGGTCGAAAACGAAAAGCGCAGTTTTCTGTGGGCAGTGCGAGTATGAAGGATTTGGATAAGATAGATAGTGAGATCCGCTTGTGGCATATTACAGGCGAAATGATGTTCGGTGTCATGGTAATAACGTTTGGCGATTGGGAGAGTTTCAATGCTCCAAAGAATGAATATATAGAAACGCCAGTAATACCTATAGTACATCCGGCACAAAGTGCTGGATTAGAAGATGATGACGAATTGCCGTTTTAATACAAAGACTGGGGATGATTCATATGAGGAGTATAAAACCAAAAACAGTAACGGGAAAATACCTCTGCCTGCGTTCTTCTGAATCAAGGGATGCGATGGTAGGTTGGAGCGGTATAGAATATGATAAAACGAGTGGTAGATGGTATGAAATGTGGACGCAGAAGTTTTCTGATTATCGCGAGGTCGAAGAACAGCAAAAAAGCGAAGCACTGGAAATACACGGAAGCACATTCGATCACATAGAAACGGATGTACGGCAAAGCGTGCTGGAGATGATTTACGGTAAAAAGCCAAACGATACCACTCATATGCATATCAAACTTGAGGAAATAGGACCGCACGAAGTTTGGTATTTTGAATTTGGAATAAAGTGCGCAGACCAAAAGCAACGCGAGAAGCTGATAAATATTGTTCGCAGGTGGCATGCTACGGGAAAAATCAGAATGAGAGATTTGAAGATGATTGGCTGTTACATATCCTGGGATAAGGCATAATGAAAGCACCGGATCGGCAATTTGCTGATCCGGTGCGAAATGTTTAAAAAGTTGATATTGAATTGTTCGCATGTTATACTTGGTACATCCTAAAACAAAAAGAGGGATATATGATGGGTATTCGAAGCAGACAATACCATATCAGCATGGAAGAGCTTGTGCCGAAGGTTGAGCGATGGCAACGTGGTGAAGGAAATCCAAGAGCTGAGATAGAAGCGATTTTTGGCAATTGGATCCGGGGCCGTATTGAAAGAAAAGCCGAGACTAAGGATTATAAAAAAGTTGGCGACGACGTATACGATCTTGTTCTTGATGAGATTACAATGACGCTACACAAGCTTAGAACACCGGAAGCATTTGTGACATGGGCGATTAGGGTGATTGACCATAAGGTTGCCGCATATTTTCGAAAGCTGCGCAGAGAGCAGAAAGCGTACAAAGATTATCTTAACGAATACCAGGTGAGACACTCAGCAACAAACCAAGGTACTTGGGTGGCAGAAGAATGGTTGGATAAAATTTCTCCCAAGCATGCACAGGTGGTGCGGCTACATATCCTCCAGGGTATTCCGGTAAAAGAAGTTGCGATAATGATAGGTGTGCCAGAAGGTACCGTGAAAAGCCGTTTGCACTATGCTCGTAAGGCATTGAAAAAAGTTGTGCCGAAAAAATAATTGAGAAAATTTTCAAAAAATTGAACCTAATGACGTTTTTTAGCACCTATAATATATGGAGGCGAAAACAGCCTGTCAAGTATTAAATTTAAAAAAGCCAGATTTTTTTAAAACTGTGCAGCGGTGAATCTACTTTACAAGTGGAAGCACCAAGAAAACATTTATAATGAGGTAATTATCTGATGTAAAAAACTAACAGACTTTCCGGACGTGCCCTGATCGAGGGGCGCAATTCAAGCAAGTAGCGAAACACGTTACGAGATGCACTATTGTGGTAGGCGTATTGTACCTAGTGCAAATGTGTGCGAGCGTTTTGCTACAAATAGTTATGCTTGAGTTTTGGTCATAGGGAAAGTCTGTCTCATATTATATTTAATGGACTATCTACTATGAGCCAGAGGCTAAGTGGATAGTCCATTTTTTGTTGCCTTGAAAGGAGGTGATAACAACCTAGCGGTAGGTCAGCCGCAACAATTGAATAGCGGGTAACAGCTCCCGCATTTCTCCAAAAGCTGCGTTTAGTGTGTGGAATGGCAACGTGACAGGCGCACACAGCGACCGACATCGACTAACCTTGTCGGGGTTTTACCGGAACCAATCCGTAAAATCTATTAATGATGTACTAAGAAAGGAAACAGTATGAGCAAAGAATTTTTGGATAAATACAGAATTGAGTGTGAAGAGGATTTTGGAAAATACTACATTGATCCAGAGTGGCTACTTAAACAAATTAACCGTCCTGATGGGAAGGAGCGTATAATTGCATTTTATGAATCTGTTCACGAGGCGATTTCTACAGATGACGAATGTTGGCTCAACAAAGGATGTGATTTTGTTAATGCACTGCTGAGTAATAATGCTACACAATTGTTGATTGGCTTATGTGGCTGGGGTCCCGAAACGCTTGCCCGTCGAGTTTTTATGAAGCGCGGCCAAGCGCAATTTAAACCAGAGGAAATGCACTGTAGATTAATGGTTGACTGGAGTGACGATGTGAGGCAGTCAGCGCCATGTATAATCCGACACGAGAACCATGAGGTTTACGATTTTGATTATGGCATCTTTATCAGAGAGGATGCGCCTGAGGCATCAATTCAAAATGTATTCGTGCGATTTATGCCGTTTGAAGATAGTAATGAATATGACTTCCAATGTGTCAGCCAAGCTGAACGAGACGCGACAAAAGATGAAGAGATCTTTTGGTATGCAGCTGAAAAATAATTGATAAATTAGAAAATTGGAAAGCCGGTGGTACTAAGATCACCGGAAATGCTAAGAATATTAAACTCAAAATTGAAAGGAAAGATAATTATGAAGAAAAATGCTATGAATATTAATGAAGAATGCTGGTGCGAAAATTGGGTGGCTCCGTTTGTTAGAGACTTGTTTATCCGTGCTGAAATCAAAACTGATGAGATTTGCATTTATGAAATGGATGACAGACGAATACACATCTGTGCAGAAGTTTGGGACGACACACTGGAACCTGATGAAGATGGCGATGAGTCTGGTGGCTGGGTGGACAAGTCCTATACTATTAGATATTTCGAAGACGATCGACAGCTGGGCAAGTTGCTCCTGTCGTTCTTTTTCTATGACGATGAGAGAGATATGGTTAAAAAGACACGAGAGGATGGGACCACATATTATCAAGAGGAACTTCGCTACATTGATGAAGGCGCATACAAGATTGTTACTTGGCTGGGCAAGCCGAAGTGCATTCGTTTAAAAGATGATGAGTAATGCTAAGTGCAGCCGGAAAGGCTGCATTTGAAACAAACAGAAAGGAAAATTTAAAATGGTAGACAAGAAAAAAACTGGAAATCCGCAGGGTGCGGGAATGTATTGCACCATTCGCTCCTCTCAGGATAGTGCAGCTATGCTGCTGGGCGATAGGGCTGAATTTGACATCCAGTGCAGCAGATGGTTTGAATACCTGGGCTGCGCATACGAAAACTGGCGAGATGGAAAATATCAACAAGAGGCAGATGATACAGATCTGTATTATTTCCACTGTGATCATCCTGAAATCAACTGCAGAGAGTCTATGTATGACTTTCAATTTGGTGATACACAGGAAGATGTGTCATATGCGTTTGTGTTTCTGGCAGAGTAC
>CAZISP010000106.1:0-5285 GCA_964541955.1 uncultured Lachnospiraceae bacterium | reverse complement strand
CATACTGACACTATCCGACCTGACCGAAATTTTGAAGCCTGCTTTCGCGTCTGCGGTCATGGGCGCGGCGGTCTACTTTGTATACCGCGGACTTGATCTCGGCATTCCTGCGAAAACGGCAATATCGGTGGCAGTTGGCGCGCTCGTTTATTTCGCGGTTTGTCTTACCGTCCGACAAAAGGACGTTACCCTTGCATTGAAAAAGCTTACGGGAGGGCGCAAAAATGGCTAAGATAAAAGTGATCCACGCCATCAGCGACACCAATTTCGGCGGCGCGGGAATGCTGCTCCTTTGCTGTCTGCGCCACGCGGACAGGGAGAAATTCGATATTTCCGTGGTTCTCCCTCAAGGGGCGGTCTTGTGTCGCAGGGTGAGGGAGCTGGGGTTCCGCGTTTTTGAGATAAACGGGGGCAGAGATAAGTCGTTTGACATCTCCTCCATTGGCGAATACAAAAAAATATTTGCGGCAGAAAAGCCTAACATCGTCCACACTCATGCGTCTCTTTCCGCCCGTATTGCAGCATCGCAGTGCCGAGTGCCCGTGGTTTTTCAGACCCACCATTGTGCGGTGCCGAACGGTGGATTGAAATCGAAATTTCCGCTCAGGAGCATTATCGCGCGCATCGAAAACAGCCTTACCGACCGCTTTATCGCAACGGCGGAGGTGGCAAAGGAGATTCTTCTGAGCAGAGGGATAAAGGAAGAAAAAATCAGCGTGATCATAAACGGCTCCGAGCCGCTGAGATGCGTTTCCGAGGAGGAAAAGGCGGCGACACGGAGAAAATACGGTATATCCGAGGAGAATTTCGTCGTTGGCATCGTTGCCCGCCTTGAGCCCGTGAAAAATCACAAATGCTTTCTTGAGGCGGCGGCAGAGGCGGCGAGAGCATGCGAGAAAATGCGGTTTCTCGTTGTTGGCTCGGGCAGTCTCGAGGATTCGCTGAAAGGGTATGCGGGCGAGCTTGGAATTGCCGACAAGGTGATATTTACCGGCTTTGCCGCCGACACAGCGCCTCTTGTGAGCATAATGGATCTGAATGTCAACACCTCCGACTCGGAGACGTCGAATCTTGCACTGTCCGAGGGCTTCAGCATCGGTGTTCCCGCGGTTGTGTCCGATTGCCCCGGCAACGTGGCGATGATAGAGAACGGCGTCAGCGGTCTGACCTTCGAGCGCGGAAACGGCGAGAGCCTGTCAACGGCACTTGAAATGCTGTGTGAGAACAGGGAGCTGCTGTCGGTGTTCGGGCTGAGATCCCGAGAAAGATACGAAAAATACTTCTCTGCCGCCGTGATGACGCGTAGGCTGGAGGAGCTTTATACAAAAGAACTGAAAGGAGCAGGGCGCAAATGAACGAAAACGAAAAATACCCGCTCCTTTGCGGCATTAACAGCCCGGACGATCTGAAAAAACTGCCCGAAGAGAAAATGCCCGCACTCTGCTCCGAGATTCGCTCTTTTCTTGTGGAGAACGTGAGCCGAACGGGCGGTCATCTGGCTTCAAACCTCGGCGTGGTGGAGCTGAGCGTTGCCCTGCATCGGGTCTTTTCCACGCCTGATGATCATATAATTTTTGACGTAGGTCATCAGAGCTACGTTCACAAGATACTCACGGGCAGACGAGAGGGCTTTGACACACTCCGTGCCCCCGGGGGGCTCAGCGGATTTGAAAAGCGGAGCGAGAGCGAGCACGACTGCTTCGGCGCGGGGCACAGCAGCACCTCCATCTCGGCGGCACTGGGATTTGCTCACGCAGACAAGCTGTCGGGCTCCGACGCATATTCCGTGGCGGTTGTGGGGGACGGCGCCATGACGGGCGGCATGATCCACGAGGCACTGAACAACTGCTCAAAGGATCTGAAGCTGATAATAATCCTAAATGAAAACGAAATGTCCATATCCCGCAATATAGGGCGCTTTGCCGTCAATCTTTCAAGGCTCCGCTCTACTGTCGGATACTGCAAGACCAAGAAATTCACCCGCCGTTTTCTGTTGCGGATACCCCTTGTCGGAAAGGGGCTTTTCCGATTTGTGAGAGCGGCGAAAAAGCGCTTTAAGAATGCCCTTTACGGCAGTAATTATTTTGAGGATCTCGGCCTTTTCTATATGGGTCCCATTGACGGAAACGACTACGGGCAGGTGGAGGCGACACTGAAAAACGCGAAGATGCAGCCCGAGAGCGTTGTGGTTCACCTGAAAACGAAAAAAGGGCTTGGCTACGAGCCGGCGGAAAAAAACCCGGGCGAGTATCACTCGGTTTATCCCGAGTGCTCGAAGGCTCGGGGCGAGACATTTTCCCGCGCGTTTGGCGAGAAGCTTGCGGAGATGGCTGAGACGGATGAGAAAATCTGCGCCATTACCGCCGCCATGTGCTACGGCACGGGGCTTGACAAATTCAAGGAAAAGTTCCGCAACAGATTTTTTGACGTAGGTATTGCCGAGGAGCACGCGGTGACCTTTGGCGCGGGACTTGCGGCAGAGGGCATGAAGCCCGTTGCGGCAATATATTCTACTTTTCTTCAGCGCTCGTATGACAACATAATTCACGACGTTGCATTGCAGTCTCTGCCCCTTGTTATAGCGGTAGACCGCGCGGGCTTAAACCCCTCTGACGGTGCAACGCACCACGGCATCTTTGACGTGGCGTTTCTGTCACAGGTGCCCGGCATGACGATCTATACCCCCGCAAGTTGCGACGGTCTGCGCCGCAGTCTTGAGGATGCTTTGTCGCAGGGCAGGATGTGTGCTGTCAGATACCCCGCCGGCGCAGAAAAGCCGCAGATAAAGAAGGCGTTTTATGAGGAGGGCTTCGGAACGGACACTCTCGGCGTCAGATCGACGCTTCCCGAGGGCTCAAAGCCCGACCTGCTTATTGTCACCCACGGCAGGATCGCCGTGCAGGCGCTTTTGGCCGCCGATGCTCTGGCGGAGCAGGGGATCAGGTGCGGAATCGCGCTTCTTGAAAAGCTCAAGCCGTACGGAGAGTGTGCCGAGCGGTTGTTGCCTTATTTGCCGCGAAAGGGAGGCTCGGTGATCTTCCTTGAGGAGGAGATACGCGCGGGCGGTATGGGAATCTGCTTGTCCGATGAAATGAGAAGACGCGGGATGCTATGCGGCTATGCATACGAGATAATGGCTACCGACGACAGCTTTGCCGTGCAGGAGAGGCAGGAAGATATTTACGATACCGCGGGAATTTCCGCACCTTTTATCGTAAAAAACGCTCTTGAGCTTGCCGAAAAGTCATAAAAACGCCTGAAAGTGTTGACAAACGGGGAAATGTATGGTAAAATCCCCTTTGATACGAATATCACGCAAAAATAAAGATTCGGAGGATGTAATTCAACATGAGCGATGGCGACAGTGATGATACTGATTGTCACCCTATAACAATTACATAGAATTATCGGCATAACTGCGCTTTCCTTGGTGGAATGACGCAGCTATGCCTTTTTGCGTTGGTGTTTTTTTGGTTTGAATTACAAAAATGCCGCTGTGCGGCAGAATGGAGTTATTTTATTATGGACGTTGGCTTGCAAATTGCACTTCAGATGATCTTTCTGATCATATGCGTTCTGCTATCCTGCGCGAATTCGGCTTTTGTTGCCATGAACGACAAGAGAATGCTTGAATTGGCCGCTGAGGGAAAGAAAAAGGCGGTTCGCCTGGCAAAGATCGCGGATAAGCCGGATGGATTTATCACGGGAGCGAGAATTGCGCTTTCTATGACTCGGATTCTCGGGTGCGGCCTTTCGGTTGCTTTCTTTGCGCCGAAGCTTTCTGCCAAGCTGGCAGGGCTCGGAATTGATGCCGCGGCAGCGTGCGCCCTGTCCGCCCTGTGCGTGGGGCTTTGTGCAGGCTTTGTTTTTCTGCTGATAGGTGACCTGCTTCCTTCAAGGGTGGCGGCGAGAAAAGCGGAAAAAACGGCACTTTCCATGTCGGGCTTCATCGTTTTTACGGCAGGTCTTCTTCGCCCGTACGTTGCAATACTTACCGGCGTTTCGGGCTTTCTTTCGAGACTTTTCGGTGTCAACCCTCACCAGATCGTGGAGGAGGACAGTGAGGAGGAGATCAAGATGATGGTGGACGTGGGAACTCAGAAGGGCGAGATTGACACCCAGGAGCAGGAGATCATCAGAAACGTATTTGAGTTTGACGATATTACCGTCGGCGAGCTTGCAACCCACAGAACGGATATTGATTTCCTTGACCGTGAGCAGAGCGAGGAGGAATGGGAGGAGACCATCAACTCTACCCGCCATTCGCTTTACCCCGTTTGCGAGGGGTCGATTGATAATGTGGTGGGCATACTTAACGCAAAGGATTATTTCAGACTCAAGGACAAATCCCGTGAAAGTGTGCTTGAAAACGCGGTTCGCCCCGCTTTCTTCGTACCCGAAACGGCGTACGCGGACGTGACCTTGAAGCAAATGCGTCACAACCGTCGTCATTTCGCAATTGTTCTTGACGAATACGGCGGAACAATGGGCGTTATCACAATTATCGACCTGCTTGAGCGCCTTGTGGGCGACCTTGACGATGAGGAGACCCCACAGGACGAAATTGAAAAGCTCGATATCGAAAAGCTTGAGGACGGGACTTACCGCGTCAAGGGCGGCGCATCACTTTCCGAGGTGGCTGAGGCGTTGGCTGTTGAGCTTCCTACGGAAGAATTTGAGACCTTCGGCGGCTACGTTTTTGCCGAATACGGAAGCATTCCGCAAGACGGAAGCGAGATTGAGCTTGACGCAGGTCCTCTCCACGTTAAGGTCACTCTTATCAACGAGCACAGAGTTGAGGATACCGTCGTCACCATCTTGCCCCCCGTGGAAGAGACCGATGACGAGGAAAAAGAATAAATTTTTGTTAAAATTTTACCGCGCTCTATTGAGTTATTGAGAAATATGTGGTAAAATATTCAATGTTGTTTACAAACCGGAGGTAAAATATAATGAACAAGTTGACAAAGAATGCGTCCTTTGAGGGCGTAAAAGGCCCCGTTCTGACCATCGTTATGGATGGCGTGGGATTGGCTCCCGCAACCGAAGCAAATGCAGTTGCCACCGCTTACACCCCCACCCTTGATATGCTCATGGCAAAATACCCCATGGTATCTCTCCGCGCACACGGTACGGCAGTAGGTCTGCCCTCCGATGACGACATGGGTAACTCCGAGGTCGGTCATAACGCGCTGGGCGCAGGTCAGGTTTTCGCGCAGGGCGCAAAGCTGGTTTCTCAGTCTATCGAGAGCGGCAAGATGTTCGCTTCGCAGACCTGGCAGAGC
>CAZISP010000105.1:0-5325 GCA_964541955.1 uncultured Lachnospiraceae bacterium | reverse complement strand
TCAACGCCCTCGTAATGCCCGCAGAGGATTATCAAATTGTCTAAGGCTGACAGCTCTGCCGCCTTGTCCTGGGTCAGCACCCTGCCCTTGGGGGACATATAAACGACCTTGCGGCGAATATCGCCCTTGTCCTTCAGCGCCTCGTCTGCCATCTTTTTTACTGCCTCGCAGCAGTCGTAGATGGGGGGTGCCGCCATGAGCATTCCCATACCGCCGCCGTAGGGGGTGTCGTCAACTCGGCGGTGCTTATCCCGGGAATAATCGCGGATATTGTGAGAAAATATCTCCACCGCGCCGCTCTTTTGCGCTCTGCCGATTATGCTCTCTCCCAAAATACGGTCGGTCATATCGGGAAAAAGCGTCATTATGTCAAATCTCATTGTTATTCCGCATCGTCAAACATTCCCTCGATGGGCGTGACGAAAATTCCTTTTTCCGTATCTATCGACTTCACAAATTCCTTCACGGCGGGCATCATGCGCTCGCCCGCAGGTGTGGCGACAACGTAAATATCGGAAGCCCCGCGGTTTATGACCTCGGTCAGCTCGCCGTACTTTACGCCGCTCTCCGCGTCTATCACGGGCAGGCCAAGCAGGTCGGCAATAAACACCGCGCCCTCTTCTATGGGAAGATCCTCCCTGTCCGCATAGATAAGCGTGTTTTTCAGCGCCGCCGCGCCGTCAAGATCGGTCACGCCCTCAAGCTTCAGAAGCACGAACTGTCCCATGACCGAGCCCGAAACAACTCTCGTCTCTTTATATTCGCCGCCCGAGGTGAAATACACTTTTTTCAGCGACGCAAGTATTTTGGGGGAATCGCAACGGTTTTCAACCTTCACCGCTCCCGCAACTCCGTGGGTATTTATTATTTTTCCGCATTCAAGATACTGATTTTTCATTTTCGCCTCGCAAAAATAGTTATACATAATATATATTACCACATTTTTTCCCTCTTTTCAATACTTTTTGCCGTTTCGCCCTCAAAAAACGCAATTTTTCAAAAAACTCTTGATATTATTGAAAAAATATGATAAAATACGAGAACCGCAAAATGCGGCGAAAACACAACAAGGACTGGAATTTTAATGTTTTCAATGTTTATGCCGGACTATATGTTCCGCGATTTTACGGAGGTTACGCCCGCCTTTCTCGAATCGGCAGGCATCAAAACCGTACTTGCCGATATAGATAACACTCTCGCACCCTACGAGATGCCCGACCCCAACGGGAGAATAATCGCCTGGGCAAACGCTCTTGCAGATGCGGATATCAAGCTTATACTCGTGTCAAACAATCACGCGGACAGGGTTATCCGATTCGCAAAGACTCTCAGAGTGCCCGCTTACTACGATGCAAACAAGCCCTCGACCAAAAGCTACCGCCACGCATTGCAGCATAACAACCGAGATATCGCCGATGCGGCGGTTCTGGGTGACCAGATCTTTACCGACGTGCTGGCAGGCAAGAGGCTTGGGGTCAAGGCAATCTTAGTCCCCCCCATAAAGGACAAAAAGACCCTTTTCTTCCGCTTCAAGCGCTTACTTGAAAAGCCGATTCTGAGACAATTCAAGCGTGAGCAGGTCAGACGACAGTTTTATACATAAACTCACGGTCGGATTTCTTTTGAGATTCGACCGTTATCTTCAAAAAATCAAATTGGAGGTAGAAAAATGAACAGAGCAACCTTCGGTCCCGGCGGAAACAGCGAGAGCTTCTATGCCGCAGGGCTCAAATCAACGCTTCAGGCGCCCGGCTGGCTCGAACAAATGGGACTTGACGCATACGAATACCAGGCAGGCAACGGTCTGAGAACGGGCGAGGCGACCTTACGTGCAATCGGCGAGAAGGCGAGAGAGCACGGCATTCTCATGTCCCTGCACACCCCCTACTTCATTTCCCTGTCGGGAATTGAGATAGAAAAGCGACTGAAAAGCCTTGACTATATCCGCGAAAGCCTTGCCGCGGCTGAGCTTCTCGGCGCGGACACAATCGTAGTTCACAGCGGCTCTGCCGCAAAAATAACTCGCGACGAAGCCATGGCACTTGCCCGCGATACCCTTGAAAGAGTTGCGGACGAGATGGGCGAAACGCCTATCCACATCGGACTTGAAACAATGGGCAAAATAAATCAGCTCGGCACCCTTGACGAGGTGCTTGACCTTTGCAAGGTGGCAAAATGCTTTTACCCCGTGGTGGATTTCGGTCATCTCAACGCTCGCGAGCTCGGATATTTCACCGACAGCGATTCCTACAAGCGCATTTTCGACCGCATCGGCGAGGTGCTGGGCGACGATTACGCAAAAAATCTCCATTGCCACTTCTCGAAAATCGAATACACCAAGGCGGGCGAGAAAAAGCACCTGACCTTTGAGGACACTCAGTACGGTCCTCAGTTCGAGCCCCTTGCCGAGGTTATCACAAAATACTCACTTACACCCCGAATCATCTGCGAATCTGCCGGAACCATGGCAGAGGACGCACTCTATATGAAAAAAGCCTGCTACGGCGAATTTTGAAAGGATTTTAGCTTACCATGAAAACAGCAAAAGAAAGACTGCTTGACACAATCGCCCCCGACGTTGACGGCGTTTTCGTCTCCTCCGAGCTTAACATTTTTTATCTGACAAATTTTGATTACACCGACGGCTTTGTGCTTGTAACGCGCAACAAATCCTACGTTATCACCGACTTCCGCTACGCGGAGGCGGCAAAGGCGGCTGTTTCCGACGAGTTTGAAATCGTCGTTCCTCAAAACCGCATGCTCATCGAGATTGCAGAGCTTCTCCGCGAAAACGGCGTTAAAAAGCTGCTGTTTGAGGACGGCTTCGTTTCCTGCGCCGACTACGTTCGCTTCGGCGAGCTGTTCGACGGCATTGAGCTTGTTCGCGGCGGCACGGATGTGCTCTCCGCTCTCCGCGAGGTAAAGACAGAAGCCGAGCTTGAAAAGATCAATGCCGCGCAGAAAATAACCGATGCGGCTTTCACGCACATTCTGAATTTCATTAAGCCCGAAATGACCGAGCTTGAGGTTGCTCTTGAGCTTGAGTTCTTCATGAGACGCATGGGCGCGCAGTCCACCGCATTTGACACTATCGCGGTTTCGGGCGCTTCCTCCTCTCTCCCCCACGGTGTTCCACAGGCGAGAAAGCTTGAGCGCGGATTCTTCACCATGGATTTCGGCGCACGTCTTGACGGCTACTGCTCCGACATGACAAGAACCGTTGTTCTCGGAAAAGCGGACGATGACATGAAAAAGCTCTACAACACAGTTCTCACGGCACAGACTGCCGCTCTTGAAGCAATACGCGAGGGCGTGGAAAACGCAAAGGTTGACAAGATCGCCCGCGACATCATCGACAACGCGGGATATAAGGGCTGCTTCGGTCACGGTCTGGGTCACGGCGTCGGACTTTATATCCACGAGGCTCCCCGTGTTTCCTCGGGCGTAAAGGAAGGCACAACGCTGGTTGCGGGCAACGTGGTAACAGTCGAGCCGGGCATCTATATCGAGGGCAGGTACGGCTGCCGTATCGAGGATATGGTTGCCGTCACAAAGGACGGCATGCGCGATTTTACACAAAGCCCCAAAGAGCTCATCGAGCTGTTCTGATAAAAACAATATGAAAAAGGCTCGGATTTTTCCGAGCCTTTTTTCTTTCAAAAATCACCTTATTTTACCACGTCGATGCGTTCAATACCGTATCGCAAGGAAAGAGCTACGTCTTCCTCGGTGATCGGATCTCCGCTGACAACGATTGGAACAGCGGGCGGGCAGGACACGGTAGGAGTAGCGCAGATGCGTCCTGCGGAATCTCTTACGGAAACAGTTTCACGGGGAGAAAGCATGCCCCGTCGTATCTGCTCCGACGTTTTGGGCGCGAACTTACGCATAGGGCGCATATCCTCGGTCATTTGCGCTCGCAAGGGCAGATTTTCAAGAGCTTTCCGCAATTTTTCATAGTCCGCCTCCCCGTTTTCGGGCGAGAACATCAAAACCAGATACTCTCTGTCGGAAAATTCCGGCTCGATCCCATTTTTTCGCAAATACTCTGCAATTTCATCCCCTCGGTAGCCCCAACGCGCCCCGCGGATCACAAGCTTCAGCGGCTCGGTGGTCTCCACGGCGCGACCGTCCGCTTCCAAACTGCGCTTAAGTTGGTTCAGCCGACAAACAGCCTCCTCTATCCGCTCAACGTAGCCGTCGGACAGGATGCGGTTACAAAGATCAAGTGATTGAAGGATCAGATAAGACGGGCTGGTGGAGGCAAACAGAGAAAGCATTCCCCGCGCCCCGCGCGCGTATTCTTCAAAATCCTTTGATACGTGCAGATAAGCGCCTCCCGTCAAAACGGGCAGCGTCTTATGAGCCGAATCACAGCACATGGCGGCTCCCAAATCCAAAGGGTGGAGGGAGGGTCTCAAAAATTTCAGATAGGCACCGTGAGCGTTATCCACCAAAAGCGGGATTCCAAACCCCCGACAAACCTTGGCAATCCCCGAAATATCCGCTAAGCTGCCAAGATAATCGGGCGACGTAAGGTAAACCGCCGACGGGGGCCCAGGCATTTCCTCCAACGCGGCGCGCACGCTCTCGGGAGTAACGCGGCTTGTGCAGAGATGTGAATCCTCCTCCGAGTCAAGCCAACGTATCCGCAAATCCAAGAGGGCGGCGGCATATATCAACGCCTTATGGGCGTTTCTCGCGGCGAGAATCCAAGGCCGTTCTCCTCGTCCGACTGTTGCTATGGCAAGCATAGCCTTTATACAAAGGGTAGAGCCCTCGGCAGAATAAAAGCTATGTGCCGAACCAAATAATGCCGTAGCGTTTGCCTCGCTTTCGGCTATGATGCCGTCGGGCGAATAAAGCTCGTCGGCACCCTTTATTTCGGTCAGATCCCATGGCTCGCATCCGAGCAGGGGCGTTCCCTTATGACCGGGCATATGAAAACGCGTTACGTCTTTTTTCGCGTAATCCCGAACGAAATCCAGGATAGGGGTATTCGTCTTACCCATTTTCCGCCTCAGCCACCTGCATCATCACCGCACACTCGATTCTCTTCTTGAAAAGCTCGCAACCGTAGCGGTAGATGCCTCCGATGCTGCCTGTGGCATGGTAAGCATTTGCGGCGCATCCGCCCGAGCAATAAAGACGTGCCCAGCAGTCCTTACATTCCTCTCTCGCATAAGCGTTGCAGGAGCGGAACTCGTCCTGAACGGCGGTGTTCGTCACGCCGTCCCAAATGTTTCCGAGACTGTATTTGCTGTCACCCACAAACTGATGGCAGGGATAAAGCTCGCCCCAAGGTGTAACGGCCATATATTCCGT
>CAZISP010000104.1:3759-5326 GCA_964541955.1 uncultured Lachnospiraceae bacterium | reverse complement strand
CCACCGAGAGAGTATAATTCACTCCATGGTGGAATATATTGATAACAGCGTTATCGCACAGCTCAGCGTACCCGATATGCGCCTGTGCGTTCAGTATGCGCTGTCCGCACCCGATAAAAATCCCGCGGTTATTGACGAGCTTGACTTGTCAGAGGTTGCAACGCTTACCTTTAAGCGTCCCGATACGGACACGTTCGTGCTGCTCAAGACCGCTATGCACGCAATGAGCCTCGGAGGCGCGGTTCCTGCGGTACTCAACGCCGCGAACGAGGTCGCGGTGGCGGCATTTTTGAAGGAAAAGATCGCTTTTACCGATATTTTCGATTCGGTGACACAGGTGGTCTGCGACATGGAAAGCGTGGCGAGCGTTCACACCCTTGAGGGAATAATAGATGCCGACAGGGAAGCGCGGGCGCGCACGGAAAAGATTCTTTTTGCGAAAGGATGATCTGATATCAAGATTTTGTATATTCTTCTTGCACTTCTTGTCTTCGGCTTTATGATTTTCATTCACGAGCTGGGACATTTTGCATGCGCGCGACTTTTCAAGGTCACAGTCAAGGAATTTTCAATTGGAATGGGTCCGAAAATACTCAAAAAGACCTCGAAAAAATCGGGAACCTCATACGCTCTCGGAATTTTCCCCATCGGCGGGTACGTCAGCATGGTTGGCGAGGACGAGGAATCGGACGACGAGAACGCCTTTAACCGCAAGCCTGTCTGGCAGAGACTGATAATCACCGTTGCGGGCGCGTTTATGAATATTCTGACGGGTATTATCGTCATGTTCCTTATAGTTTTTATTACCAAAAGTCTCGCTTCAACTACCATTTACAGCTTCAGTGAGGGTGCTGTAAGCTCACAGACGGGGCTGATGGTCGAGGACAGGGTGATTGCCGTTAACGGATATTCCGTTCACACAGGAAACGAGCTGGTTTATGAGATAATGCACGCAAAGGACGAGGCGTTCGAGCTTGAGCTTGAGGACGGCAGTACGGTAAATGCTGTCAGTGTTGACCTCACTGTTGTAAGAAACGGCAAAAAGACAGAGCTTGACGACGTAGCTTTTAAGGCGGCGTCAGAGAAGGGAGTCACCTTCGGCAGCTATGATTTTATCGTATACGGCGAGCGCGCTACCTTCCCGAATCTTATGAAGCACGCTTTTTTCCGCTCTTTGTCCACCGTTAAAATGATATGGGATTCTATTATGGATCTTGTGACGGGCAGATACGGCGTTGAGGCTGTTTCGGGACCCGTTGGCGTGACGGGGGCCATCGGTGATGCGGCGGCTGCGGGCGCGCTTAGCTTTTTCAATATCTTTGTGATAATTTCCATGAACTTAGGTGTTGCTAACCTGCTTCCTCTGCCAGCACTTGACGGCGGCAGAATCGTGTTCCTTCTCATAGAAGCGATCCGCCGCAAGCCCATGAAGCCTCAAATCGAAGGCTTTATCAACGGCGCGGGTCTGCTTATACTTTTCGCATTCATGATTTTTATTACAATTAAAGACGTGATAGGATTGTTTTGAGTATGAATTATAATCAGATCAGAATAAAGAAAAAAGAAG
>CAZISP010000104.1:0-3749 GCA_964541955.1 uncultured Lachnospiraceae bacterium | reverse complement strand
GATCGGCGGTGTTGCCATCGGCGGCGAGAACAAAATAGCCATTCAGTCCATGACAAACACGGATACGCGCGATTTTGACGCAACGTCGTCGCAGATAGCGGCTCTGAAAAATGCGGGCTGCGATATCGTTCGTATCACGGTACCCGATATTGAGGCGGCGGAGACTGTTCGTCTTCTCAAAGAGAAGGATTTGAATATTCCCATCGTTGCGGATATCCATTTTGATTATAAGGTTGCCTTGAAATGCGCCGAATACGGCATTGATAAGATCAGAATAAATCCCGGCAACATTGGCGACGATGACAGGGTTCGCCGGGTGGCGCAGGCTTGCCGTGCCCGCCGTATTCCTATCAGAATCGGCGTAAACTCAGGCTCCCTTGAAAAGCATATTCTCGCAAAATTCGGCGGTCCTACCCCCGAGGCTCTTGCCGAGAGTGCCATGTATCATGCGTCTCTTCTTGAAAAATTCGATTTTGAGGATATAGTTATTTCCATCAAGGCATCGACCGTTCCCGACATGATCGCCGCAAACCGCATTGTAAGTCAGCGTTGCGCGTATCCTTTGCATATAGGAGTTACAGAGGCGGGAAATGCCGAGCGCGGACTTGTAAAGAGTGCTATCGGTATCGGTGCGCTTTTGTGCGACGGTATCGGAGACACGCTTCGTGTGTCTCTTACAGCTGACCCTGTGGAGGAGATCGGCGCGGCGAAGAAGATACTTTCCGCTGTTGGAATCGAAGGGCAGAGCGGGCTTAATATAGTCAGCTGTCCCACCTGCGGACGAACGAAAATCGATCTCATTGAGCTTTCAAAACGATTTGAAGACGCAGTCAAATCCGAGGGGCTTTGTGACGTGCCCATGAAGGTCGCCCTGATGGGGTGCGTTGTAAACGGACCCGGTGAGGCGAGAGAAGCCGACATCGGCGTTGCGGGCGGAATTGGCGAGGCTGTGCTTATTTCCAAGGGCGAGATTATCCGCAAGATTCCCGAGGGTGAGATCGTTTCGACCCTTATAGAAGAAATCAAAAAAAGAAAGTAAGATAAAAAATCTGACGTAGGAGGAAAAATGGCAGGAAAAAACTTAATTGAGATACTTAAAAGATACGAGCCGGACGAGCGTACCTCCCGCCTGCTTCTTTCCGCGGAGGATACGGTGGTAAGGGCCGACAAGGAATCAAAGCTCCTTGAAATAAAGGCGAGATTCCCCAAGATCATCGACAAAAAAACCTTGTATAGAATCGAGGACGAGATAAAAGAGGCTTATCAGCTCAACTCCGTTCGAATTCTTCCAAGTTATGACAGCGGACTTTTCTCTTACGGCTATCTTTCGGACATTCTGCTTGAGACCGAGCGTGTGGGAATCGCCGCAAGGGGATTTTTCGATGATTACGAGGCAGAGCTTGACGGAAAAGAGATAAAAATAAGCATACCCATGCAGCAAAACGGCGTCGATTTTATGTACGACGCAAAAACTCCATCGGTTATCGAGAGCATAATCCGCGCCGAGTTCGGTGTGAATTATCATGTAACAATCGAGCGTCATAAGTCAACAAATTATTACGATCCCGTGGAGAAACGCTTGAATGAGCTTGATAATCGCATAAAGTCAATATCGAGAGGCGGCTCGGAGGCAACTCCCATCGTTCAGAACGTTGACGGCGAGACGGTTGTTTACTCAAAGGTGGACACGCTCTACAAGAATATTGACCCTATTCCGAGAATAGACGGCAGTATCGTAAAAATCGGAAATCTTACTTACGACATCTCCGAGCCCGAAGCGGCATACGGAAACGACTTTGACATAAAGCCCGTTGGAATCGGTCAGATAAAGATGCCAATGGACTCTGCGACAGTCATTGGAAACGTTTTCAACTTCAGCAGTGAGACCACGCGAAACAGCCAGGATCACTATAATATAATTTTCGGAATTTTCGACGGCTATACCTCAATCGACGTCACATGCTGCAACGCCGACGAGGAGCTGAACAAGAAAATCGAAAAGCTCTTCAAAAAGGGTGGCACGTATGCCATAAGAGGCCGTGTAAAGCCGGGACAGGGAATGCCTTTCATGGGCTACAAGTCAAAAGAAAACCCCGTTTCCGACCTTGTGATGGAGCTTGAAGGCGCACAGAGGATCAAAGAAATAAAACGTGTAGATAATGCTCCCGTAAAGCGCGTTGAGCTTCATATGCACTCGAATATGTCCACCATGGATGCAATTGCATCCGCCAAGGATATTGTCAAGACCGCGAAGCGAATGGGTCACACGGCGGTGGCGATCACCGACCACGGAAACGTTCAAGCGTTCCCCGATGCCATGCTTTGCTCCGAGGAGATCGGAATGAAGGTCATTTACGGTCTTGAGGCTTATTTTGTCAACGATGAAAAGGGCGGCCTGGGCTGTGATTACGAAGGCTCTTTCACGGATGAAATAGTTGTTTTCGATATTGAGACCACGGGTCTGTCGGTACATAACTGCTCTATCACCGAGATCGGTGCCGTAAAGATAAAGGACGGACAGGTTGTTGATAAATTCAACACATTCGTCAATCCGGAGCGTCCCATTCCCGAGGACGTTGTAAGGCTTACGGGAATTACCGACGAGATGGTGGCGGATGCTCCCAAGGTAAAGGAAGCTCTTGAGGCTTTCTTTGCGTTTACGGGTAATAGCCTGCTTATCGCTCACAACGCAGCGTTCGACACGGGCTTTATCCGCCACTATGCCGCTCTGTGTGGATTAGAGTTTGAAAATCCGTACGTTGATACGGTGGCAATCTCACGTTTCCTCAACGGAGAACTGAAAAACCATAAGCTCGACACCCTGGCGGAGTACTTCCGTTTGGGCGATTTTAATCACCACAGAGCCTGCGATGACGCGGAAATGCTTGCTCATATCTATTTCGCCATGTGCGAGAAGATGAAAAAGTTCGACCTTTCCACATTCCCTCAATTGAATAAAGAAATGACGGGAAACGTTGACCCCTTGAAGCTTCCATCCTACCATCAAATCATCCTTGTAAAGAATTCCACGGGTCTTAAAAACCTCTATCAGCTCATTTCAAAGAGCTACTTGGAATATTTCAGACGAAACCCGAGAATCCCCAAGAGCGAGCTTGAAAAATTCCGTGAGGGACTTATAATCGGTTCTGCCTGCGAGTCGGGTGAGCTGTTTCACGCGATTCTCGAAAATGCTCCCGATGATGAAATTGAGGCGATCGTCAACTTCAATGATTACCTTGAGATTCAGCCTATATGTAATAATCGCTTTCTTGTGGCTGAGGGGCGCGTTAAGGACGACGAGGGCCTACGCGAGCTGAACCGCAAGATAGTTGAGCTTGGTGAGAAGTACGGCAAGCCTGTCTGCGCCACCTGCGATGCTCATTTTATTAACGAAGAGGACGAGATCGGAAGAAAGATTCTTCTTGCATCACTTAAATTCAAGGACGCGGACAGAGATGTAGGTCTTTACTACCGAACCACCGAGGAAATGCTTGAGGAATTTGCATATCTCGGTGAGGAAAAGGCTTTTGAGGTTGTCGTTACCAACCCCAACAGGATAAACGACATGATCGAGGAGGTTCGCCCCATTCCCAAGGGCTCCTACACCCCCAAAATGGAGGGCGCAGAGGAAGATCTCCAGAATATGTGCTGGGAGAGAGCGAAAAAGCTCTACGGTGATCCGCTCCCCGAGATCGTCAGGGCGAGACTTGAAAAGGAGCTGACCTCTATCATAAACAATGGCTTTGCAG
>CAZISP010000103.1:0-5340 GCA_964541955.1 uncultured Lachnospiraceae bacterium | reverse complement strand
CAAAGCAATCTCACAACAAAATTTCTCCCCCTCCCCTTGAAATTTCCTCAAAAAAATGCTATAATTATACCGTAGCCACGTGCTGCCACGGGAGTGCTTTTCGGTACGACTGACGCCAAAACATCTCTCTGAACGTCAGGCATTTTGCCGCAGGGAGGAATACCTTTGCTCACCGTTGAAAAGATCAAAACCGAGCTAAAAAGGCTCAAGGAGGAAAACCCGAGAATCCATATGGACGTGTCTCTGACCCGCCCGAAGCTGTCGCTGAATAACGCTCAAGCCGTGCTGGTCGGCGCATACGCACACATCTTCCAAATTGAAGAAAGCAGCAGCGGCGAGGTGAAACGCCACACGCTGCAATACTCGGACGTCCTCACGGGACAGGTAGTTATTCATGAGCTTGAAAACACCGCATTGTAAAAACAATGCGGTGTTTTCTTCTCAGTCACTTGATTCTATGACAAGTGCCGCGCCCTTCTTCACGGTCACAAGCGCCACGTTCCCCTCGATCTCGTTGCTCACCGCGAACTGAACTCCGCGACAGAGCTTCTGATTCTTCATTTTGTACTTGCAGCCGTCCACCGACACACCTTTGCACACAGAGTCAAGGGCAATGACGGACAGATATTTATAGCCGCTTCTTCCGATGAGAACGTTATCGTTTCTGATGTACCTTATACGGTTCTTTCCGTTACAGATGACAGCGTGAACGCCGCCCTCGTAAAGCCCCTCAAGGATTCCTATGTTTGAGAGCACGTGGTCGATGCGGGTGCCGATGCCGCCGATGATGCAGATCTCGGTACAGCCCCGCTCAAGAGCTATCTGTACCGCCGCCTGGGTGTCGGTGCAGTCCTTCTCGCAGGGCAGCTCGATGCGCTCGATGCTGTCGGGCACGCTGACAGAGCCCAGAGAATCAAAATCCCCCACAAGCACGTCTATCTTCACGCCCATAGCCCTCGCGGTCTTGTAGCCGCTGTCGGCGGCAATGCAGAGATCGTCCTTTTCGGGTGTCTCGGTCACGTTCTCGGCAAAGACCTCGCCTCCCGTATATATAAATCCGCGCTTTCTTTCAGCGCCCATGGTGTTTATGACCTTGCGTGCCATTTTCTCGCTCCGTTTCTTGTTTTGTTACGTAGAATTATAGCATGAAACGAACAAAATGTCAAGAAATTCAAAGGTACTATCTCGTAGGGCGGGGGCTTGCTCCCGCCGCTTCAAAAAACATTTGCGAATATGCGGGTCGTCGTGGGCGCCGACCCCTACGGGTCTGCGGAAAGCGTTCGTCCTCTTTCCTGTAGGGGCGACCATTGGTCGTCCGCAACCTGCGTAAATGCAACATTTTAAGGAAAATGGCGGGGGTACCCCACCCCCACTAAGCAAAACGTCAAAAAAATCCCCCTTGCGGGGGGATTTTGATTATTTAAGCTCTATGCGAAGCTGTCTGACCTCGCCTCCGGGGTCTCCCAGATATTTTGCCTCCCAAGCATCCCATTCGGATTGCGGTGCCGTGTCTGCAGGCATATTTTCCCACGTGGTCGCCACTATGCAAGAGATTCGGTAGGTCTCAAAGCCGGCGGTCAGCGTGACCAGCCCGCTCATGACCGAATACTCTGCACTTTTCCATGAAATATCGGTCGATTCCACGTGATCGCCAACCGACAGACCGTGAACTTTTCTGCCGTAATCCTCGGTCAGAATAATTTCCGCAGGCTTCATGTCAGCCGTCAACGGCTCGTTCATGTCATGTCCGTGGAAAACGAGGTTCACGCCCGACAGATGCGCCACGGAATAGACGGGCTGACCCGGACCGTGCTCGGAATATTCAAGCGTCAGAGAGCCGTAAAGCTTCTCTATCTCGGAAACGGTCATGGAAAGAATTCCAGCCAAGGTAGCGGGGTCGGTGCCGTCGGGCAGACCGTAAGCCAGCTCCTCAACAGAGGTCTTCCACTCGCCCGACATTATTATGACCTCATCGGGCTGTGGCGCGCCACCGGCATAGTAATAGTATGCAAGCAGAACCCTCTTGCCCTCAAGCTCTGCGGAAACGAACATGAAATATTCACCGCTTCCCGCACCGCCCGAGGCGTAGATTATCTCGCCGTTCTCATAGCCGTTTGGCAGCATGAGAATGCTCTCGTAATAGGTGGGAGTCTTGCCCCAATAAACCACGTAAAAGCTCAATTCCTTGCCACCGGGCACGTAAATTGAAGGCGAACCGCCCACAAGGGTAAAACTCATCTTTGCGCTGTCCTCGGGGAACGGAAGTCCGCCCACGTCTGCGCTGAGTGAAGGCGGCACTGTCACGTGAACGTAGCCGTCAAGCATCCAATCCTCATCGTCCTCTTTCGGCTCGATTATCTCCGGCTCGTAACCGTAAATATTGAAGCGGAATCTGCCGTATTCGTTCTCGCCCTCAATAGTTTCCTCGTCCACCCAGATAAGCGTATTTGCCACGTATTTTCCAACGCGGGAAAACAGATACAGACTGTAATCATAATTGGGTTCGGACAAGGGCACGCCGTTCAAGGACTGAACGTAGAAGGTAGGCTCACCGTACAGATTATATTCCACCGCCACACGGGTTCCGCCCGGTGAAAAGGTAAGCTGATACGGAATCTTGCTGGGGATTTTTATGGCGCAACGGATGATGCGACCGTCTTCGTGAGAAAAGGTGATTCCGTCGTATAAACCGTCAACCACGTCAAACACAGCCGTCCAGCCAAAGCCCGTGACCGTGTAACCGGGGTCAACGTTTTGGGCGTTCTGCACAAAATACACTCTTGAAATTCGGAAAATGGCATCGCTCCAATAAAGCTCGTAATAAAGAGCATAGCCGTATGCCTCAAATGCAATAGTGTAATCCCCTGCTTCAAGGAATATCTTCAGGTCGTTTATTCCTGTTCTTCCCCACCCTTGGTCGGTGAAGGTCAGGTCGGAAAGCGAAAATTTCGCGGGGATATCCAAATCCTGTGGAACCTTTGGCATCTCAAACACCGCGCCGTAGGCAAGCTTGCCCAAGTCCGTGGGCTTATAGCTCTCGTCTCCGCGCATGGCGGCAAGAATGTACTCTATCTGCTGAGTAAGCGCCTCTTGATTGCTCTTCTGAATACCCTCGGACGGTGTCACAAGTCCTCTCTCAATTTCCTCAGCGGGGCACATCTGACCTGCCAGCATGGAAATATAGAAGGGTACGCCGTTAAACGCATATTCTCCTATCTCCGCGCCCTCGGGAATATGTCCGTCAACCGCGGAAGAACAGCCCGAAAACGCGCCGTCGCCGATATAAGTCACCGTGTCGGGCAGATAAATCGCCTTCAGCTCATAGCAGCCCGAAAAGGCGTTAAAGCCGATGTATTCAAGTCCCTCGGGAAAATCCATCTTCTCAAGTGACGACGCCTGCACAGCGTGAGCCGCAATTATTTTCACCGTGTCGGGGATCTTAAAATAGGTCTCGCCTTCTCTCTCGTATCTGAGAAGCACCGAGCCATCCACGGACGTCAAAAGACCGTCTTGACTTACAAAGGCTTGGTTTTGCGCTGAGACCGTAACACTCTCAAGCTTTTCAAGTCCCGCCAAAGCATTCACATCAACACTCTTAACGCTTGCACCGAGCCGAACCACTTGAATCTTATCGGCATTTTCATTATCAAGGAAAGCAAATCCGGCAATAACCTCAACCGTTTCGGGGATAGTAACGTCGGTTTCCGCGCCCGTATAGCGAAGCAGAACACCGTTCTCGATATAAAATCCGTTTTCGTCAATAATTTTTGGCTGATTTATGTGATTTACCAAAAGCACAGCGACAATGACCGCTACAAAGCAGGCGGCAATGGCGCTCATGCGGCGAAGCCGGACGTTCATTTTCTTTGGCGGTACGTAAGTAAGACATTCGTCCACGAATTTCTCGTCAACTCTCCCCACAGCATCAAGAAAATCTATTTCTCTCATACTTCTATCCCCTCCTTCAGAAGAACCTCCTTCAGCTTTGCTCTCATGCGGCAAAGCTTGACCGTGGCGGCGTTCTCGGTCATGCCAACAGCGTCCGCCGCCTCACGTATGCTGTCTCCCATGTAATAGCGCCGCATGAACAACACTCTCGACTGCTTATCCTGCTTTTCAAGGAAAGCAGAGATGACCTGCCCCGCATAGTTTATCTCTTCTTCGGGGGATACAGCGGCTGTTGTAAAATCGCTCAGCTCCACCATTATGGCACTGCGTTTTTCGGCATTTTTGTACCTATAGTGATTTAATGCCGCATTTCGGGTTATTCTCGTGAAGAACGCGGGCAGGACCTGCGGGCGCTTTGGCGGCAGGCTGTTCCACATACCGAGATAGCTGTCGTTCATACATTCCTCGGCGTCAAGTCTGTCGTGCAGAATGTTCATGGCTACACTGCGGGCAAGACGGTCGTATTTGTTCGCCAGCTCTGTTATAGCCGTCTCGGAACGTTTCCAGAACAGATCGATGATCTCAACATCGTTCATTTGAAATACCTCCTTTTTTGTCCTTTCACCTTATATGTACCGAAATACGGGAAGAACCTTACAGGGACGGGGGGTTTTTCCATTATAGCACAAAAATTGTCCGTTTGGCAACAGCGAGATTTGGCGAGATGCCGGAAAATATGCGTAAAATCTCTCGATTTCCCATTGAATAATCCCAATATATGGTGTATAATGATAAAAAAGCACGAAAGGGAGCACCAACATGACCGAAAACGAGAAAAAGAGAGCCGCGAAGGACTTTGCGGAATATTGGAGAGACCGCGGCGATGAAAAAAGCGACAGCCAATCCTTTTGGCTCGCCCTCGTTCGTGACGTTCTCGGCGTTGCCGAGCCGGAAAAGTATATATTGTTTGAGGAGCGCGTCAAGCTTGACCACACGAGCTTTATCGACGGTCACATTCCCTCGACCCACGTTCTGATAGAGCAAAAAAAGAAGGGTCTTAATCTGCGCAGCCCTATCAGACAGTCGGACGGAACTCTGCTCACCCCTTTTCAGCAAGCGCAGAGATATTCTGCCGCACTTCCCTATTCACAGCGCCCTCGCTGGATAATAACCTGCAATTTTGAGGAATTTCTGATCTACGACATGGAAAAGCCCACGGGCGAGCCCGAGAGCATTTTGCTATGCGACCTTGCAAAGGAATATTACCGACTGAACTTCCTTTTTGAAGAAAAAAGCGAGCTTCTGCACCGCGAGGAACAGATCTCGATTCAGGCAGGCGAGCTTGTGGGCAAGCTCTACGACGCCATTCTCGGGCAATACATACATCCCGACGACAAGGCGACCCTTCACAGCCTCAACATTCTTTGTGTCCGCCTTGTATTCTGCCTTTAC
>CAZISP010000102.1:0-5350 GCA_964541955.1 uncultured Lachnospiraceae bacterium | reverse complement strand
GACGTGCCCGAGGGCATTGGCTCCGGCTTTGATCTGCCCGACAAAAAATGCCCTGTGTGCGGCACCAAAATGAACCGTGACGGTCACGATATCCCCTTTGAGACCTTCCTTGGCTTCTACGGCGATAAATCCCCCGATATCGACCTTAACTTCTCGGGAGAGGTGCAGGGAAGAGTTCATAAGTACACCGAGGAGCTGTTCGGCAAAGAAAACGTGTTCCGCGCGGGAACGCTCGGTACGTTGGCGGACAAGACCGCATACGGCTACGTTGCCAAGTACCTTGAAGAAAAGAATCTGAAAATGGGTATATCCGAGGTCAACCACATGATAAGCACCATCACAGGTGTTAAAAAGACCACGGGTCAGCACCCGGGCGGTATCATCGTTGTGCCAAAGGAGTATTCCATCTATGATTTCACCCCGATTCAGCACCCCGCAGACGACCCCAATTCCGATATTTATACCACTCACTATGCTTTCTCGTATCTCCACGATACTATTCTGAAGCTTGACGAGCTCGGTCACGATGTTCCCACCAAATATAAGATGATCGAGCGCTTCAGCGGAACCAGCGTCCTGGACGTTCCCATGAACGACCCCGAGGTTTATAAGCTCTTTGAATCTACCGAGCCTCTCGGCGTTACGCCCGAGGAGATCGGTAGCAAAATAGGAACTCTGGGCTTGCCCGAATTTGGCACGAAATTCATTCAGCAGGTTCTGATCGACGCAAAGCCCAAAAACTTCGCCGATCTGATTCAGATATCCGGTCTTACCCACGGAACCAACGTATGGCTCGGAAATGCACAGGATCTTATCAAGAAAGGTATCTGTGACATTTCAAAGGTTATCGGAACGCGAGACGGTATCATGCTCGACCTTATCCGTTACGGCATGGAAAACGCCACGGCGTTCAAGATAATGGAGTCGGTTCGAAAGGGAAAGGGACTTACCCCCGAATGGGAAGAGGCGATGCGAGCCACGGGCGTTCCCGATTGGTATATTGAATCATGTAAAAAGATCAAATACATGTTCCCCAAGGCTCACGCCGCCGCATACGTAATGTCTGCGATCCGCCTTGCCTGGTATAAGGTGCATATGCCCATTATGTTCTATTGTGCCATGTTCACCGCCGCGGGCGGAGAAGTTGACGCAGAGGTGGTAATGCGCGGTCCGGGATATGTTAAAATGGTCATTGACGAGATTGACAGAAAGGGAAGAGAGGCTTCCGCCACCGAAAAGGCACAGGCGAGCACGCTGCTTCTTTGCCGCGAGTGTCAGATGAGGGGGATCAACTTCCTCAGCGTTGACGTAAATAAGTCTGACGCCAAGATATTCAAGCCCGAGGACGGCGGCATTCGTTTGCCGTTTATTACGCTTCCCGGCCTTGGCGAGAGCGTTGCCGTGGCAATTGTTGAGGCAAGAGAGAAGGATGTGTTTACTTCTGTTGAGGACTTGCGGATACGCGCAAAGGTATCCCAGGGGCTTGCAGACCTTCTTAAGCGTAACGGCGCAACGGAAGGACTGAGTGATACAGATCAATTAACATTCTTCTAAAAAAAGCGATGCACAAAGTGCATCGCTTTTTGTTTTTTGAAATTAACCAAGGAGACTGGAATAGTAAACTATTTCGGAGCCGCTGAGGTAGATGGAAATTATATCCTCTGCCTTAACCCCTGCATCAGCAAGATCCTTTGCGCCGTACTGACTGAGTCCGACACCGTGTCCCCAACCCTTGCCGGCAAAAATGAAGTTGCCTGCCTCGGTTGCTGTGATCGTCTCGGTAACTCTTTCAAGCACTGTGGTTATCGTCACGTTTTCATATTCGGAAACGACCTGGTAAACGTTACCCGAAATGGGGGTCGTTGTATTAACGGTATCCTCCGTCGTGGTGGTTTTCGAAGTAGTATCAACGCTGACCTCGGCGTCACCGTCAGTTGCGGTGTTATATACGTATCCCGACAGGGTAGGAGCCTGAACTGTAAACTCAACCGAGCCTTCCTCGCCCTCAGCTGTTGCTACGTAACCGCTCATAATTACTTTTCGACCGGTCGATGTGAGAACGTACGTTACCTGAAGACTTTCTTCGCTTACCGTTCCGTTTGCGGTTACTACCGTCATGTTCGGTACAAGCACCGGATCCTCGGTTCTCGATCCGCTTACGGGAATGTATCCGGGCTTTGCGGTTTCAACCGTAGGCTCATCGGTGATATATTTTGCCTCTGCCTTTACCGAAAGAACGTTATCGTATGTAAATTCAAGAGTATCCTTGCCGACGATGAAATTCGCGGAGTTCAGATAGGAGGAAAGAACAGTGCGGATCACATCCGATCTTTTTAATGTGACCGAGTTTCCGCTTGTGTCGGTGAAGGTCATGGTATAAACGTAACCCGAACCGTCATCTGCGGTGGTATAGCTTATGGAAGCAATAGAGCCGGACACCTCGGTGTATCCCTTTCTGCGCAATGTGTCGCAAAGCTCCTTGCCGCTCACTTGCGTTTGCCAAAGTCCCTTATTGTATTCGGAATATTTTTCCCAAGGGGTAGAGACCGATGTGAGGTATCCTCTCTCGCTTCCCCAAACGTACTGGCTTGAAACGGTAGAGCCGCCAACGCTTGAAGAATAATAAGATCCGCAGATCTCGCCGTTATAGCTGATAACAAGTCCCGCAGTAGAGCTTACCGCTTCCTTGACAGCATCGTTTACTCGCAGGTGTCCCCTGTAAACCTGGTCGGATGCGGTGCATACCAGATCGCACCCGTATGTCGCAAATCTTTTGTTGTAATTTGCGAGAGCATAGGAGCGAGCGGCAAGCGCGAAGGTTCTAAGAACCTCGAGATCCCATGAATTGCTGATTTCATAAGGAACAACGCCCTCAACGTAGCTTTCAAGATCAAGAAGATTTATGAGCTTAACGCCATTTGCGCTATCCGAGTATTGGGGAATAAAGCACATTACACCGCCGTAAAGGTTATCAGCGGGCGTTTGAATATAGGAAACAAATTCGTCGCCCTGGAAGGCAGAAAAGCCGATGCTTGCGCCCGTGGTGCCCGATTCATACTCGAAGAGAATCTTGTCCGTCTGGGGATTTACAACCGAGGTGCAGGTGCTTGAAGGGGATACGACCGAAACGGTGTAACCGTCAAAAGAGTTTTTATAGGTTTCGTATGCCGAATTTGCCGCGTCGATCGTGGTGTAGCTTCCGACACGAACTCTGAGGCTGTCGCCGCTTACCGTGGGTATGGCGTAAAGTCCGGAATTCTTCAGAAGCTCGTCAACGTTCGAGGCGAGCGTCGGAAGGGAATGGGGGGTGTCGACGGGAGTAAGCTCAAGATGATAACCGCCGATAACAGCCGCGTTAGCGTTGCTTGTCAGGCTGTAGGTCATAGAGGATTTGGAAAGATTTCCGTCAAGCGTCGCCGAAGCGATAGTGTCTTCGATCACGTATACGCTTTCAAAGGAACGGAGCTCCTTCTGAATCTGGGTTTTGCCTACAACGAAGCCGTACGGGGATTTTATCTCAAAGCCGACGGTAACGCCTGACCCATACATTAAACCGACGGCGATATATGTATCGCCATCGGTTGATGAAAAGTTATAATCTGTAAGATTATATTCAATTTGCTCGGCGTAAACCTTGTATGAAAGCATAGTGATCGCAAGGGTCGCGCCTCCGAGAACCATGACTATGGCAAGAATCCAACACATGATTCTGACGAACATCTTTCTTTTCTTATCCGACAATTTTATATGCACCTCCTACCATAACATAGGCAGTTCCGCTACCTGTGATTTTTATACCTCTGCCGTCATTTCCGCGGGGGATAAGAAGGCAATGATTTTTAGGAACACTCACTCCGCCTGCAAGATCAACACCCGCCGTCATATCGCAAAGCCCCTGATTTTCAAAAGGAGATACGATAACGGCAGAGCCCGAGCGCAAAATAAGCTCTGTAGCCGCCGTACACTGAAGCTCCTGACCGGGCTGAAGCTCTATAACGGTAAATGCGTCGGCTGTCGCCGCCGTACTTCCGCTGTTGCCGCCGGAGAGCGCGTCGATCTTTTCGTTGATGGGCTTGAGAGCCTCTTCAACGTATTTTGTAAGGTAAGACAGCGAAATGATAGGGTCGGAAGTGCTGTCATATGCGGCAGTCGCGATAACGCTGAGCGCGATAACGGCTGCCAGAGCAACGGAAATTATTAAAATAATTCTTTTTTTCATGATAAACACCTCTTTCGGGGAATAAAAGCGAAATCGAAAAATTCGCAGTTTACACTCCAATTATAACAAAAATCAAGTGATTTGTCAAATATATTGTCGAATAATTTCATTTCTGTTCATATTTTTCGGCAAAATGACCGGGAAAAGCGCAAAATTAAAGCTTTTTGAGATCTGCGGCAGACACTGTTACACCCGTTGCGGGGATCTTCAGCTTTTTATATCCCTTTGATGGGAAATCCTCGTCGTTTATGACTCTGGCACCGATCAGCTTGCTCTTTTTCTTGAGAGAGAATACAGAAACGCCCTGTGCGCTTCTCGTTGCCTTGACAGGAAGAAGCGTGGATTTGACGATAATCGCCTTTTTGTCATCGGACACAAGCAGCAGCTCAAGGGGCCCGTCCTCATAAAACACACCTACAATCGGAGATGCGTCGGAGTAAGCGTTTATGAGCTTCTTTCGGTTGCCCTTGGTCGCGTAAGCCGAAACGGGAACGCGGACGCCCTTGCCGTTTTCAAATATGAATATGAAGTTTTTGTCCTCGGGATAATCATTCTGAACCTTTACGAATATAGGCTTCTCGTCGCTTTCCATTGAAAGCTTTGCGGGAACGAAATCACCGAGAGCGGAGGCTTTTGTACATTCAAAATCCTTGACGCTTGCGCGGTATACCTGACACCTGTTTGTAAAGAACACAAGCTCGCTGAGATTGTCTGTATCAATGTCAAATGCAAGCGAGTCGCCTTCCTTGAATTTCTGTTCGTCGTTTCCGCGCAGGGAGAGAAGGGTGATTTTTTTGAAATAGCCCTCCTTTGACATGATGAGCTTGACGTTGTAATTTTCAACCTGCTCATCGGGCACGTATTCCTGAATGCTGTCGGCGCGAATGATCTCTGACATGCGTGGCTTGCCGTATTTCTTCTTGATCTCCTTTAACTGGTCGATGATGTAATTTTTGATCTTGATCTCGTCTCCCAGAATATCCTCGAGATTCGCGATTTCCGTTTGCAAGCTCTCGATTTCCTTGATTCTGTTGAGGATATACTCGCGGTTGAGGTTGATGAGCTTGATCTCTGCAATGTATTCATCCTGAATCTTGTCTATAGAAAATACGTCCATAAGTTTGGTGATAA
>CAZISP010000101.1:0-5357 GCA_964541955.1 uncultured Lachnospiraceae bacterium | reverse complement strand
GCCAAAATAAGAAGCAGAGAGGCAAGCTCGCCGCGGCTGAGCTTCCTGTCGCCATCCTTGCTCTCGTCGGATTCGTCGATGCCGTTTTCCTCGCTCACCCTCTGCATATCGGCAACAAACTCAGGCTCTCTGACCTTGCAGATGAAGATGACGAGAGAGACGAGCATGACGGCGCAAACGATGCCAACGTAAAGGGTGTAGTCCATCAGCTGATTTTCAAGCTTGCCCGTGCCGATCACCATTCCGAGCACGAGTACCGCAACGCCGCCCAGCGATCCCATAAGATTTATTACGGCGTTGCCCTTTGAGCGCAGGGGCTTGGGGGTAACATCGGGCATAAGAGCCACGGCGGGGGATCGGAAGGTTGCCATCGAAAGAAGGCAGGCAAGAAGTATCAGGATAAAGATGATGAGGGGCGCAGGATTCTTTTCCGTCACGCTCCATGCGTATGCCTCTCTGGCGGGAACAACGTAATTCTTGTAATTTTCCGTGTTGTTCAGGGTGTCATTCTCCGAGGTAAAGGACATCCATTCGTCCTTTTCGAAGTCTGAGATTTCGAACTTTTCGCCGTTTGGCGCGGTCAGCTCGCCGCCGTCGAAGTTGTAGAGGACTTCAAGGGTCTCGGGGCTGTCAAACTCGGCAACGTCCTTGATGTTTTTCAGCTGCATGGTGTCGGCGACGGTCAGAGACATGAAAGCGATCACCGCGATTGCCGTTCCGATAACGATAAAGGGCGTGCGGCGCCCCTTTTTACTCTTGCACCTGTCGGAGATAGAGCCGAACAGGGGGAGCAGGAAAAGAGCCAGCACGTTGTCAAGAGCCATGATGATACCCGAGAGGGTCTGACTCATGCCGAATTTGTTCGTGAGAATAATGGGAATAATGTTGTCGTATGCCTGCCAGAACGCGCAGATGAGAAGAAAAGCGAATCCGACGTAAAGAGTGCGTTTGTAATTCAGTTTCATGCCTGTACCTCTTTTTTTGTTTTTTGATCGTCAACGATGTTGTTCAGCCAAACTCCGCTCTTCAGCATAAAGTAGCCCAGGAAGCATTTGACTATTTCCACTGAATTGCAACAGAAATAGAGCCACTCGATGGAAATGCTTGTAAAGTTGCCCAAAATGAATGCAACGGGGGCGAGAACAACGCAGGTGAATACGCTGTCGAAAAGAATGGTAATAAATATTTTTCCGCCGCTTCGCAGTGTAAAATACACAGCGTTTGAGTAAGCTCTGACAGGAAGCAGGGCGGCAGAGATAAGAATAAGCCGCTGTGCCAGCTCTCGTACCTCGGGCTCGGTGTCGTATATTTTCGGGAAGATCCCCGAAAACAGCGCCAGAATTCCGACCGTGAGTGTTGCCACGAACATTGAGAAGGTGATGAGCTTCCTGTCCTTTTCAAGAGCCTCTTCTATCCTGCCCGCGCCAAGAAGCTGACCGATAATGATGCCGATGGAGGTTCCCATGGCAAGGAAGGTCACGTTGCAGACGTTTATGATGGTTGAGCTTATGTTCACGGCACCGAGAACGTAGTGACCGCGCAGGGAATAGCACTGATTGAGAAGTGCGATGCCAAGTGACCAAAGGGTCTCGTTGAGCATCAGAGGCAGACCCTTGAGGGTCACCGCGCGCATAAGACGTGCGGGTATGTAAAATCCTTTGAAAAGTCCTTTTGCAAAAGGACATTTTTCGGTATTTTTGTGAGTCCAGACAATGATGATAGTCGCCTCAACGTATCTTGAGACTACCGTTGCGACAGCCGCGCCGTCGGAGCCGAGGGCGGGAGCACCGAGCAGACCGAAAATGAGAATCGCGTTGAGGCTGAGGTTGACCCCGACCGCGCAAAGTCCCGCAATCATCGGCACCATGGTCTCGCCCGATTCGCGCAGGGAGCTTGCATAGCACTGGCTGAGCGCAAAGGCGGGAATGCCCGCCAGCATTATAAGAAGATAACGCCTGCCGTACATGAGTGTGGCGGCGATATCCTTGGTGTCCCCGTCTCCTCTGAGATAAAGAGCTATGAGATCTTTTCCGAAAAGGATGAAGATGCCGCAGCCCACGACGGTGATGGCGGCAGCGATCAGAAGCTTGTAGCGCAGAACGTAACGGCAGCCGTCAAAATCCTTTTTTCCGTAGAACTGAGCCCCGAAAATTCCCGCGCCCGAAACTGCGCCCCAAAACGCGAGGTTCAGAACAAAAAGCAGGGTGTTTGCCACGGCGACACCCGACATCTGCACGGTTCCGACTCGCCCGACCATTATATTGTCAAGGAGACTGACGAAATTTGTGATGCCGTTTTGTATCATTATAGGCACGGCGACGGCAAGGGTCATTCTGTAAAACGCCCTGTCACCGATAAATTTTCTTATATTCATTTTGAGTTACTTCCTTCTGTCCGATTCGCAGAAAAATCTGCAAGTATCCATACCATTTTAGCATAATTTGAAGAAAATTTCAAGACAAAAGGCGCGTTCGGAGACCTTTTTGAAAATATCTCCGAAATACAATGTATTTTTGAAATTGCTGTTTCGGATATGCAATATATTTTGGTTGACATTATTTTTTTTGAGAGTTAAAATATATCTAAAGGGCGAAATATCCTGCGTATCTTGCCCCTCGGAAAACGAGAAAAGGAGAGAAGATTGAAATGAAAAACACCTATGTAGCTCCCGAACTTGAAGTGATGCCGACCGGCGACGTAAGCCTTTTGATTGCGTCTTCCGGCGATATTGACGTAAACATCGGCGATGGATTTTTTTGATACGGAAAAAACAACTTGAAAATAAAAGGAGAAGAGCAATGAAGAAAACAGTGAAAAAGCTCCTGCTTGTCTGCCTTGTTGTGACAGCGATCTCGGCGGTGACGGCAATGTCCGCGTCGGCTCTGTCCGACCTTGTGACAAAGGGCTTTGACAACACGGACAGCAAATGGGTGAACACAGGGTTTACCGACATTGACGAGGGCGAGGGCTGGATGCAGATAACAAGCTCGTCCTCTGCAAACTATACGGTGCAGGCTGACCTTGCGGTTCCTCCTGCGCTTTACGCCTCGGGCTTCAGAGCATATTACAATCTGAGCCTGAAGAAAATAGTCATGGTCACCACAAGCGGAAATATAAACGGCAGCTATGGCGATTCGATAGTGAGAACGGGGAAGGTAAATGAGCCTGCGGAGGGTATCCCTTACCGAGTTGCGTACTTCTTTGCTCTCAACTGCGGGGAGTTTGAAACGGTTGAGATCAGAAACGGCAAGAAGTCGAGCTATCCGTCTGTTTCGATGACCAACTTCGGTTACGTAATGCAGGCGTTCACGTCGGGCATTAAGACAGTTCTTTTTGACACGAGCATAAATTCGATCAGAACTCAGTTAAGTGACAGCGTCGATAGAGGCTATTTCAGATATATGGCGTCGCTGACCACATTTACACATGTGTCCTTTGACGACAGCGGTGACTACGACGAAACTCTTGTAAAAACGGGAGTGGTCGATCTGACAGGCTTTGACCGCGGTCTTGAATACGATTCGACCTCGGGCTACTGCGTGAATCCCGCAACACTTGAAAATGCAACGAGCGTAAAGGAGGTAATCCTCCCCGCCGCGCTGCCTTACAGCGGAACAAGCGAGACCTACGAGGGCATGGACAATTCGGGAATAATCAACATAAGCGTTTTCTCGGGCACCACCGCTCTTGAAAAGGTGACGCTTCCCGCGAACGCCAACGCGCCCCTTGCGGCGATAAACGCAGCTGCGTTCAAAAACTCGGGCATAAAGGAGCTTCACATCCTTCGCTCGGTTTCTTCCGATATTACCATCGACAGTACCGCCTTTACAGGTGTTTCCGACCTGGTGATATACGTTCCCACCCCCTCGGATGCCGCGAGACTTCGTGCGGCGCTCCCCTCGGGTGCCGACGTTACGGTCGAGAGCACCGTTACGCTCAAAAACGAGCTTACCTTCGAGGGCTACCAGATTCGTACCACTTCGTATAACGGTCTGCGTACGCTTTTCCGCTACGACGAATCAATCAAGGCACAAAACGAGAAAAACGGCTTTGAATTTGTTGAATACGGCGTTGTTGCCGTTTCCGCCTCCAAGTTTGAGTCTCTATGCAATTCCTCAATGGAGACTGCGCTTGCATCGGCAGGCGAAAACGGAATTGTCGGCAGGGCTATCGAGTGCGCCGACGGCACGGGCGAGAATAAGTTCGTAAGTGTAGAAAACAAAATTTTCTGCCTGGCTCTTGTAAATGTCAGAAAAGCAAATTATATGGACGGCATCGTCGTTTTCGCATATTCCAAATGGACTGTTGGCGGCGAGGTCGTATATAACTACACGTGGTGTGACTCTACCTCGGGCGAGATGTCTCTCTACGATACTACCTTGGGATTATATAAGAGCGGTCTTATCAACAGCGACACCACCAAGGGCGCTGACACCTACTGCGAGGAGGATTATCTTTGGAAGGTTCTTTCCGCGGGCGCGTATAAGCTCCCCCAAGCGAGCGATTCTCTGCCTACCGCAAAAATCGACAGCGTGACCGTTTCCGCCGTGGCGGGATACGAGTTCACAGACGGATATTTTACCTACCTCGATCTTCCTTATCATGCTTACACACCTACAGACGGGGTTAGTTACGGCTACGGCTTCTCCTCACCCGGACTTGAGGCACAGGCGAGTACGGGAATCTCCTGGTCGCTTCTCGCGGACGGCGATAACTACGTTGTGGTTTACCGCGACTCGAACGGTGACGGCGAATCCGCATTCCCCGCCATCAGCCTTGGTCAGTATAAAATGTATATGCCCCACGACAAGCTGTACGGCACACCCAACGCGGGAATGACGGATTATACCATCTATTCTCCCTGTTTGCCGTCCTCCGTGGCGTCGAAAATAACGACCATGATCATAGATCAGGGTATTACGAGTGCCGACGGCTGCTACACATTCGGCGCATCTTCCGCGAGCAACGCTTCAATCGAAACGCTCGTTTACCCCGAGAGCTTCAAGAACGCAAAAGCCCAGTCGCTTCTTATGTATCAGTCGAAGCTGAAAAATATCATTTATGCGGCAAGAGACAAGAGCGCATTGCCTGCACTTTCCTTTGGCGGCGAAGCGCTGGCTGATATGAGAGGTTTCACTTCGCTGAATCTGAACGGTCTGTTCAACGGCTGCGCGGCTCTTCAGAATGTGGCACTGCCCGAGGTGTCGTGCACGGGGGTTTCGACCTATCCCGAATACATCTTCTCAGGCTGTTCGTCACTTCTTCGCGCCTGGACCGCGGACGTTGAAGCTCCCGCGTCGGGTACCGTCGATCTTACGGCATTCAAAGCGTATTATTACGGCAAGGAATCGTTCAAC
>CAZISP010000100.1:0-5386 GCA_964541955.1 uncultured Lachnospiraceae bacterium | reverse complement strand
TATTGATGTTAACTCAAGTTCTCCATACAAACAAATTGGATATGGTCTGTTATTCTTGAATCTTCTATCTGGACCGCCAGATTTATTTACATACTTCCAAGTTTGACCAACAACTTGTGAATCTCTCGGTACACCCTCACTTTCAACAAAACGAGTTGTGTGAGCCGAAGATGTAATATCTGAATGGTTCAAAGCTCCAATTTTACTGCCTTGCATTATGAATAACTTATCAGGCAGGAAAAGTAATGTTTCTTTTCCTGCTTTGAAAGAAGCTACTTGCAGGTTTGCCTTGAAAGGGAATGGTGCTTTTGTTGTTGCTTTACAAACAGTCCTATTAACCGTATTGCTTGCTCCAGAAGCATATTTCCTATCAATGACCTTACTCGTTTGCATTATTCTCCAAACTTTAGCACATTCAGTAATTTTAATCATTGGCTTCATTCGCTCTTCAACCAAGGATTGTTGATCATCTTCAATAGTATAATCTAAATCAATAGTTCCTTTTGTCTTTACAAAGATCATTAGAACTAAGAACGCAACTGCAAAAATTAGCAATATTGGAAAGCCAAAGCCCAAAATCAAAGTTGTCCAAAACCCGATATTTGCTAATTTGTTTAGTTTTAAGGCTCTACTTGCAGAAGCAAGCATATCTTCCAATCCCTCAGATACCATAGCAGTTGCCACATTGTTTTCGATGTTTTGTGTATCGTAATGATTGTTGTCGATAGATTGCACGGGTTGTTGATGATAAGGATTAATCCCTCGACCGGAATTACCTCTATTATTCTTACCCGTTTCGTGAACATATGATATACCTGTTCCAGGTATGGATGCAGTGGTTCTTGTTCGACCATTTGCAGTTTTGGTTACACGATAACCTTTGACTCCCCAACTATATCCAACGCCTGATTTACTAAGATTTATCCTAAATCCGCCACCTAAGTTGATACTCTTTCTATATCTAAAGCCCATATCTTTTCCTCCTACTCCAAACTATCTACGACTGAAAAGCCGTTATCTTCATTAAAATCCATATTGTGTTTGAATTGCATCAATGTATCAGACGGATCAATATACCCCAATTTAACTTTTGAAAGATTCTGTCGATCAAAGTCTACGGATACGATAATGCTTTCGTCTAATACTGCATGAACAACAGTATCCCTTATTGGGAGCAAAGCAAACATATCCCTTGCTATGCGAATGCAAACGCTACATACATAATCCTGAAGCAACAGATTATATTCTGTATTGCTAAGCTTACACTTTGCTTCAGACAAAGCGTTTTCGTTCACATTGAACTCTACCTCAATCTTCTTAGGATCATCTGTTCCAAATTCATAGTTACTACCATAAACAAGCAGATCATCAAGAGGATTTACTTCGTAAATCAACTGCAAGTAGGTGTCAATATCGCCTGCAAGGACTTTAGCTGCCAAACTATGATAATACTCCCACATTCGCTGATTGTAGGTTTCATCGGGAGGAATAGAAGAAACTAAAACTTCAGTCCAATCTATTGAATCATCGCTTGTTTTATGTATTGATTTAAGTGAATTTGTATCAAGTTGTTCAACTACTACGGGTTCAACAGGCGTACTTAATTCATAATTAGTCGGCACCGGTGCAACATTATGGCTTTGAATCGACGCAGAGTAATCACTAACCGTATTTTCACGAGTTTCATAAGTCGTAGGTTCGGAATAATAAGTTTGCGTCTCCTGACGAGTTTGGGTGGTTCTTCTATTGTTCTGCGTTCTCGTATTTTTAGTATCAACATAGTACAAACCCGTGCCAGGAATACCAACACTTGTTGTTACTCTGCCGCTTGTATGGAATGTTTTTCTGAATCCGGGGACACCCGTGCTTACAGACATTCCCGTTTTACCAAAGTTGAGTTTCACGCCGGGTATTATCGATATGCTTTTTCTGAAACGAAGTCCCACTTAAACACCCCCTAAAATAATACTTGCATCATCAACAGAACCATTACTTCTTGCTGCTTTAATCAATTCAATACAAGAAGATTCCGTTAATCCGTGTTCTTCAATTATATCTTCCATTTGGTCAACACTTAAATAATCGTGTATTCCATCAGAAGTAATCATAATTGGTGCAGTCAAATGTTCGATGTTATCAACCTTCACTTTGAACAAGTCAGAAGATCCTCCACCAAAACAAGCAGTAATCTCATTCTTTCGCTCAAAGGTATCCGCATCCTCCGGTGACAACTGACCTGTGGCAAGAAGATAATTCAATGTTGTGTCATCGGTCGTGAGCTGCTTGAGATACTTTCTGCTTTGCAAAAGGTAGACACGAGTGTTACCTATGCTAAACAACTGAGTCTTACAATCACTAATACAAATGCCTGACAAGGTCGTTGCCATACCTTTTTGCCCATCATTATCTTCAGATACTTTTATAAACTCGTTGTTGATTGCTCTCAGTTGGTCAACAGTTATTTCACTCAGATTACATATGCTATTTGCAATATAGTGAGAAGCAACTGAACCTGCATTGTGTCCACCAACGCCATCAGCGACTGCAATAATGCCCTTTTGAATTTCTGTAGAGAAAGTGCCGTCAGCTATAATGGATTTACCAACAATTATTCTATCTTCATTTTCAATTTTGTTAATTCCCTTTTGGGAAACTGCTATTACTTTCATATTTTAACCCTTCGTACATTCCAAGGATGGGGGTGTAGCAGTAAAATCAACATTGTCAATGGTTACACTTGCATTATCAAATATCTCATTATCAAACAAATATCTCGACAATGGATTGATTAAGAGGTTTTCTACAACATTCCCAATACCACGACCACCGTTCTGAAGATTATTTAACGCCTGCTCTGTAAGAGTTTCCATTGCGCTATCTGCAATAGATAAAGTGATGTGCTTTTCAGCAGACATATTCTTTATAATCTTATTCACCTGAGAATTCAAGATCAGTTTTGCAACATCAGGGCGAATATAGTCAAACACAACGATGTTCTCGCCAATTCTGTTGAGTATCTCAGGGCGACCAAGCTGCAATTTGAAGTAATCTTCAATAGCCTCTCTAACACGTACTGACATTTCCTGATAAGGCATCTCACTAGTAACGTTCGCTTCACGTTGTCCATTTTCGTTCATAGTGAAGATACCAAGGTTACTTGTGAAAATAATGATTGTTTCAGAGAAATAAACTGTATTGCCTTGGTCATCTGTCATTCGTCCATCTTCAAGGATCTGCAAGAACTTGTCCAAAATAGAAGGATGAGCCTTCTCAATCTCGTCAAACAAAAGAATAGAGAATGGATTGTTCTTAACGGCGTTTGTTAATTGACCTCCTGCTTCATAACCAACGTATCCAGGAGGCGCTCCAAGCAATTTCTGATCACTATGACTCTGACCATATTCACTCATATCAAAGCGCTTGCAGCAGCTCTCATCACCAAAAAGTATTTCAGCCAGAGTTTTAGCTGTCTCTGTTTTACCTGTACCAGTAGGGCCAGCAAAGAACAGAACACCTTTCGGTCTCGTGTGCGATGAACCTTGTAACCCTGACATTCCTGTAATTGCACGTTTGATAACATCCAGTGTCTTGGTAATGGCGTAATCCTGGCCTTTAACACGATTCTCAAAATCTGCTTTTGCATTTCTGATTTCTTCGAGGTTAAGGCTCTTCCAAGGATTCTCTCTGATACCGTACTTATAGAGATCAATTACATCGCACAAATCTTTCATACGGATTTTCTCGTTTTTACAGAGCCTACGTAAACCGTTGATTTCGGTAAAGCTAAATCCTTCCGTAAGAGCCACAAACTTATCTTGGATCTTTTCAAGTTCATCAGGATGGTCGTTATAGTAGGCACTATCCTCCATATAGACTTCTCCCGCAAAGAAACTTGGGAAGTTAGGACTCTTTACTAAAGCTTCACGTTCTTCTTTGGAAGGAGCTGAAAGCGTAATCATTTTAACATTAGGATTCTGCAAATAAAACCACGCAGGGATGTCGTTTGATTTATTTGCAATCAAAACAAGCAGATTCTTCAAAATGCCATTACTTTCGGTTTTTACATCTTTTGCATCAAGAGAAGCCTGCAGAAGTACAGTAAAGCTATCAACTTCACTTTGCTCTAAATTGTCAGGGGAAGTAATGTAGCGAGAAGCAAAATCCATCACAATAACAGTTGCTTCTTTGTTCTGTGCAAGTGTTTTGCGAACAATATTAGAAGCTCCTTCGTTTTTGTTTCCGCCTTTAAAGTCAGCTTTAATAAAACCATGACTTGCAGAAGCCTCTGCAAGCTTGGCAAAGTTTTCAAGATAACCTTCTTCGCAAGTATTATAGAAACCTCTTAAGCTATCGTAGAAAATGATGTTTTGGTATCCCATATCCTTGAAATAGTAATGCAAATATTCAGGCAATCTCAAAATGCTGCCTTTGGGCGTACTTCCTTCTTCGGGATATTGGTATGAATCTAAAACATTTCCTTCCAAAATAATCAACGGCTTGATTTTCGAAAAAATGCCAAGCTCTTTATGCCATTTTGATATGTAATCAGCCATCATTTGACCTCCTCAAATTTAATATTTTCTTGTCAACAAATCGTGAATATAGTTCAATAAATCTACTTGCTTTTCCGTCAACAGGAAATTCTGACCACAAACTTCGTAGTGTATCATTTCGTTAATTATCCCGCAATATGAGAATATAAATTCTTCACATTGACTGTTTACAACTTCAACAGGAAATCTTTCATCATCATAGACAGTAACAAGCGAAATAATTGGCTGAGTACAAGACCAGTCAAAATCTATTTTCAAATTTGCTAGAACAAATTGTTGTCTGCCTTGACTATAAAAGAAAACAACACCAAAGTCTTTCGCAAAATTGCCTGCTTTCCTTTCGGCCAAAGGTATAGAAGGAGGATTCAATGGTTGATATTCCCACCTTCCAGTCAAATCAAACAATCTTGATTTTTGGTCGTCTGATAAAATCAAAATATCATCATTTAGAATTGTAAATTTCTCTTCTTTATTTGTGATATGAAAGTTTTTAGAAATACATTGTGTTTCGTCGCTCCCATCAATAAAAGCAATTTCATGAAAGTATGGAAATTCTTTTGAAGTGTCATATGTGATTTTCATTTTCCCGTCACGAAAACTGCCATCTTCATCCGATTTTATAGAAACTACACCTAAATCTAATTCTATTTTGCTCATTTGAAAACCTCCATCTGTTCCGTCTGAATCAATATTTCAAACAACTTTTTTTCGTTTAAGTGTCAAAAGTTGGGCCTATGTATTCCAACCGAAACAACACCATCCGAAGTGAAGAAGTTTTGAACTTTGTTGCTTTCTGTATCAAAATAAGTTTTGTACTTATCTGACTTTTCACC
>CAZISP010000099.1:0-5400 GCA_964541955.1 uncultured Lachnospiraceae bacterium | reverse complement strand
ATAAGAGCCTTAAGCTCGACGCTGTATCCATTTGTACATACAACCGTCAGCATGCAGGCCCCGCTATCTACGCTCTTGACAACGGTATCAACGTACTTCTCGAGAAGCCTATGTGCGTAACTATCGAGGAGGCGGCTGAGATCTGCCGCGCAGAGAAGAGAAGCGGTAAGGTTATCTCTATCGGCTTCCAGCCCAGATTCAGCCCCAACATGCAGATGATCAAGAAGATCGTTCAGTCGGGCGAGCTTGGTGACATCTACTACGTTCAGACAGGTGGCGGACGCCGTCGCGGTATTCCTACCCCCTTCGGAACAACCTTTATCGAGGATGAGACAGCAGGTCTTGGCGCACTCGCTGATATCGGATGCTACTCTCTCGACCTCGTTCTGAATGCTCTCGGTAACCCCAAGCCTCTCACAGTTTCCGGTTACAAGTCCGCATTCTTCGGAACAAACCCCAACTACTCAAACTATCAGAAGATCGGTCACCCCGAGTATGCAGCAAAGTTCGGCGTTGACGACTTTGCAGCAGCTTTCATTCGTCTTGAGGGCGGCATTACTCTCGACTTCCGTATTGCTTGGGCTATGAACATCAACACACCCGGCGATACGATCTTCCTTGGTACAAAGGGCGGTCTCCGCGTTCCCTCCACAGACTGCTGGAACGGTACGCTCAATGCTCCCATGACCATCTATCACGAGGTTGCAGGCGAGCAGGTTGAGACTGTTGTTCCGCTTCTCAAGGACATCAACCTCTGGGATGCAAAGGTTCGTTCCTTCCTTGACGCTTGCAAGTACAACGGCAAGGCACCCGTTCCCACATCCGACATCATCTACAACCAGGCGATCCTCGACGGTATTGCCAAGTCTTCCGACGCAGGTAAGGAAATCGAGATCGTTATTCCCGAGATCTAATGATTTTTTCTGTGGGGACTCCGAAAGGAGTCCCCGTTTTTTGTTCCCGATGCTCGCCGAGCATCGGGAGTTTTGTATAAAACATTTTTTGCCGCCTCAAAGCATATAATTTCCCCGAAAGAACATGAAAGCGGAGGAGAGGGCATTGAACAGATTGGCAGAAGGGCAGAATCATGCACGGACAGGCAAGGAGGCGCGGCAGACTGAGCGACGCGGACTTACCGAGGCACAGGTGCGGCAGTCGCGGGAAAAATACGGGGAAAATCTGCTGAAAAAGAGCGGGAGAAGAAGCTTTCTTTCCTGCTTCGTGTCAAATCTGGGCGACCCCGTTATCCGCGTGCTTTTGGTGGCGCTGGCGGTCAACCTGGCGGTGGCGATAAAAGGCGGGAGCATATATGAGAGTATCGGCATTGCCGTTTCAGTGTTTTTGGCAACACTCATATCTACTCTTTCCGAATACGGCGGCGAGGCGGCGTTTGACAGTCTGCAAAAAGAAAGCGACAAGCTTCTGTGCAGAGTTCGGCGCGACGGCAAAATCGTTCAGATACAAGCCCGCGAGATAGTAGTGGGTGATCTTCTCCTTCTTCGCGCGGGGGATAAGATACCTGCCGACGCCACGGTGATATTTGGTGAGGTGGGAGTTGATCAGTCGGCTATGACAGGGGAGAGCCGGGAGGTAACCAAGCACCCGTGCGACGAGTGCGAGAGGAGCCACGCCACCGACCCGTCGCGTTCCGAGGTATTACCGGGTGGATGCCTTGTGGTGTCGGGGGAGTGCGAGGCGGTGGTCTGTGCTGTCGGCGACAAGACGCTTCTTGGAGAGATCTCCCGCGAAATACAGGAGGAAACGCGGGAAAGTCCGCTCAAATTGAGACTTACGAGGTTGGCATCTGCCGTCAGCCGACTTGGATATATTGCGGCGGCAGTCGTGGCACTGGCTTCTCTTTTTGACGCTATCGTTATAGACAGCGGGTTTCACAGGGAGCTGATTTTAATGAAGCTTTCGGACGTAAGCTTCCTTTTTCGGGAGCTTTTGTCGGCTCTCATGCTTGGGCTGACGGTCGTGGTCATGGCTGTACCCGAGGGCCTACCCATGATGATAGCCGTGGTGCTGTCCTCTAACATTCGGAGAATGGTTCGAGACAATGTGCTTGTACGCAAGCCTGTTGGCATTGAAGCGGCGGGGAGCATGAACATACTTTTTACCGATAAAACGGGAACGTTGACCGAGGGGAAGCCTACGTTTGAGAGGTATATATCCTGCACGGGCGGTGATATTCCGAGCGGCTCGGAGGAGGAAAGGCTTCTTTTTTTGTCTGCACGCTTTAACAGCTCGTATCAGCCCGGGATCGAGGCTGCGGCGGCAGGAGGGGGAACAGATGCGGCACTTTGGGATAGTTTTCCCGATCTCACGCCCCCGAGGGGGCTGTCTGTCAGCGAAAGGATAGAGTTTGACAGCAAGAAAAAGTTCTCCGCCGTGCGCCTCTCGGACGGCACCGTGCTCCTAAAGGGCGCCGCCGAGGTGCTTTTGCCAAAGGTTAATGCGTCAATGACGCAGGGGAAGGAAGCGCGGTTCAACTCGGTGAGATTTCAGTCGCTCCTTGATGAAATATGCCGGGCGGCAAGGCGGGTTATCGTTGTTTGCAAGGGAGACAGAATGCCCCGAGGAGACGACACAGGCTCTCTCACTCTGCTTGGTGCGGCGCTTCTCTCGGACAGAGTGAGGGCGAGCGCCGCAGACTCGGTTCGCTCGCTTCGCGAGGCGGGAATACACGTAGTCATGATAACGGGTGACAGCCCCGAAACGGCAAGGGAAATTGCCGCACAGAGCGGGATTTTGGGAGGCGGAGTTGATATTTGCATCAGCAGCGGCGAGCTTGCCCGTATGAGCGACACGAGGGTAAGAAGTCTTCTGCCCAAAATCGGTGTTGTGGCAAGGGCGCTGCCTACCGACAAAAGTCGCCTTGTGCGTATTGCTCAGGAGGCCGAAATGGTAGTGGGCATGACGGGAGACGGTATAAACGACGCGCCTGCTCTCCGCCGAGCCGACATTGGCTTTGCCATGGGCGGCGGCACGGCGGTGGCAAAGGAAGCGGGGGATATCATAATCCTTGACAACAACCTCTCATCTATTGCCAAGGCGGTTCTCTACGGGCGCACGATCTTTAAGAGCATCCGTAAATTTATTGTTCTTCAGCTTACAATGAATATGTGCGCCGTGGGCATTTCCATGCTCGGCCCCTTCATCGGTGTTGACGCTCCCGTGACGGTAGTGCAGATGCTCTGGATAAACATTATTATGGACACCCTGGGCGGCCTTGCCTTTGCGGGTGAGCCCGCGCTTCCCGAGTATATGCGGGAGAAGCCAAAGCGCCGAGACGAGCCGATACTGAACGGTTATATGATAAATCAGATAATTCTGCTGGGCTTTTTCACCGTAGGGCTGTGTGTAGTATTCCTCAAAGCGCATACTTTTACCGCGGCGTATCGGTTCAGCCCCGATTCAATCTACCACTTGACGGGTTTCTTTGCCATGTTTATTTTTGCGGGAGTGTTGAACTGTTTTAACGCCCGGGTCGATAGTCTCAACCCTTTTAGAGGACTTGGGAGGAACAAAATATTCACTCTCATCATGGCGGCGGTGGCGGCGGTTCAGATAGGCTTTGTGTATCTGGGCGGTACTGTCCTGCGCACGGCGCCGCTTGAGGCAAAGGAGCTTCTGACTGCGTTTTGGTGCGCCCTGCTTGTGTTTCCCGCAGAGCTTATTCGGAAGATCGCATGGCGTATCCTTCGCGGAGGAGGGAGGGGGTATTGACTTTTGCTTTTGGCTGTGATAAAATTTAGTCAACGAAATGAAAGCGAGGTAAAATCATGCCGTATATCAATACTACGACCACAAAAAAACTCGACAAGAGCGCAAGAGACGAGATAAAAAGAGAACTGGGACAGATAATTGCCGAAATTCCCGGCAAGAGTGAAAATTGGCTCATGGTGAGCTTTTCCGATGAGGTTCCCATGTATTTCAGAGGTGACGACAGCGCGGACTGCGCATACGTTGAGGTAAGCATTTTCGGAGGCGCCTCGGACGATGCGTATGACCGACTGACTGCGAGAATTTGCGAGCTTTTCGAGAAAAAGCTGGGAATTTCCCCCGACAGGGTCTACGTCAAGTACGAGGAAGCGGACCATTGGGGCTGGAACGGGGCGAATTTCTGAGTGAAAAGCGATTTTTGCGCCGAGAACATAAAAAAACACCTGCCCGAGGGCTTTGAGGGCTTGATATTTCTCGAAGAGACCGACTCCACAAACGAATTTTGCAAGCGTGAGATGCTTGAGAGCGGAACTTTCGTTGTCGCCGCCGCTCAGTCGGGTGGCAGAGGACGCTTGGGAAGAAGCTTCGAATCAAAGGCGGGCGGGATTTTTCTCTCTCTCACGCTTCGACCGAGGATTCCTACCGACCGTTTAATGTGCATAACGGGCATGGCGGCAGTCGCCGCTTTGCGCGCGATTGAGGAGACAACGGGCGAAAAATGCAACGTGAAATGGATAAACGATATCCTCTTGAACGGCAAAAAAATCGGCGGTATTCTGACCGAGGTGCAGTTTGAGGGCTCGACAGCTGCGGTTATAATCGGCATCGGAATCAACGGAAACAATCCTGCGTCGGATTTCGCTTGGGATACAGAGGGCAAGGCGGGCTCGATTCTGACCGAGACGGACAAAGAGACCGACCTTTCCAAACTTGCCGCCGCGCTTATAGAAAAGCTCACCGAGCTTGAGGGCGACCTTGAAGCGGGGAATATCTCGCCCTATATCGAGACGTACCGAGAGAGGTGCTCTACGCTGGGCAGAGAGGTGACGCTCACATGGCGCGAGGTTGGCAGCGAGTTTTTGCAGGTCGGTGAGCGCAAGGCGGGGTATGTCGAGGAAATTGATCATGCCTTCGGTCTGGTGGTTCGGTACCCCGACGGCAAAAGTGAGATTATCCGCTCGGGCGAGGTCTCCGTGCGAGGAAAAAACGGGGAATATTAAAAAACAGCGGCTATAGCCGCTGTTTTTTGCGTTAATTTGATTCTATCATTTCATAAAGCACGTCCGAGAGGTCGCAGAACTCTTGCGTTGAGAGCTTTTCGCCGCGTATGTCGGGGCGGTGTCCGCATTTTTCTATGGCTTCTGTTATTTGCTCCTTCGTAAGCTCGGGAAAGCCGTTTGTCAGCGCGTTTGAGAGGGTCTTGCGGCGTTGCTCGAATGCCGCCTTGATAGTTCTGAACATGAGAGCCTCGCTCTTGGGGTGATAAGGACATTCCTTGTAGAGCGTGATGCGGACTACCGCGGAATTTACCTTGGGCGCGGGCACAAAGCGGTCAGCGGGAACGGAAAAGAGCTTTTCTGTGGTGCCGTAGTAGCCGAGAACTGCGGTGATTGCACCGTAGTCGGACTTGCCTGCCGTGGCACACAGCCTGTCCGCCACCTCCTCCTGCACCAT
>CAZISP010000098.1:0-5412 GCA_964541955.1 uncultured Lachnospiraceae bacterium | reverse complement strand
ACCGCCGATCTGGACGGTCAGGGCATCTGCACCCGAGGAGGCTTTCATTGCTGCCCTTTGGGGCACAAGGCTCTCGGCACGCCCGAGGACGGCGCGGTCAGGGTCAGTTTCGGATTTTTCAACGAGCCCGATGACGTGGACCGTCTTTGGAGGGCGATGAAGGAGATGTGGTAGAACAAAGCCTTCTCCTGCGGGAGAAGGCTGCAAAATTCACCATGCCAAACAAAAACCCGCCCATATGGGCGGGTTTTAATTCTTTATTTGTCAGATCAACCTGCTTTACTGTGAGTAGGATACTCCTCGTAAGTCTTGTTGATAGCCGCAATGCAGGCCTCCTGATATGTTTCGATGGTAGATGCGATCTCCATGCTGCCCTTCTTTGCGAGAGAGCAGAGAGCTGTGGAAAGATCGTACGTCCACTGGAAAGGAACCGAGATCTCGATACCTCTTGTGCCACGGATAAGAGCGAGGGACTCTCTGGACTCATCCTGTGTAAGAGCCTTCAGACCTACGTGGATATCGTAGTATCTGGGAAGGAGAGATCTGTAGCTCTCGTATGTAAGGTAGTCAACGATGATACCCGTTCTGGAAAGCTCCAGGTTTGTGTTGGGAATGCAGAAGGACAGAACGTTGTTAAATACCGTAGACTCATAGGTCTCCTGGTCCGCGGTGTACTTAGGCTGAGGAATCAGACCGAAGGTACCCTCCCACTCACGGAGCATGGTAGCTCCCTTGAGCTCAGCGGAGAGGAACAGTGCACGGTCGTCAATGAATACCTGGAAGTAACCGTCTTCAGCCAGGTCGGTGGAGCTGCCGTAAACGAATCTGCCGTCGCCCGCGCCGAAGTAACCGATAATTGTCTCCCAAGAAGCCTTGAACTTATCGTCCGTATTGGCTGTGAACTGATATCTGTCTGTCGAATCTCTTGCAACGTACTCTGTGTTGAAGGCATACAGACGGTATTTCTCAATGCCCGACATACTAACCTCACCGTATGTAGCGGCACCGTTTACGTCGTATGTGAAGGTCTGGTCGCCGTTAAGGTTAGCAGCTTCCTTTGTGTATTCGTTGAGCTTCTCCTGTGTCCACTCGCCGTCCATAACCAGCTGGTAAGGGAATTCAAGGCCGAGCTCCTGCATCATGCCCTCGCTGAAATACATGGCCCATACACCCTCGAACGCCATAAGGCTAAGGTCGGAGGTTGCATAGAACAGTCTGTTAGCAACTATGTTTCTCTTGATCAGAGGCTGATCCCACCAGATCTCGTCGATATTAAGCTCGGGAACCTCAAGAAGGTCAACGAACATATTTTCGGAAACGAGAGGGGTCAGGTCACGACAGCCGATGTACATAGCATCATAAACGTCTTCTCCGGACTGGATCAGAGTCTGAGCGTATGCGGCAAGCTCTGTGTAGGGCTGTGTTTCTTCTGTGATGGTAATGTTGAACTTCTGCTCCGCCATAACGTTACGAAGAACGCACGCCTCGTCAAGCACGTCGCCGGTCGCGTCGGGTGCGAGGTAAATATACATAGAGTAAATGGGAGCGGAGTTCAGGAACTTGAACTCATAACCGCCGAAGTCGTAGGTCTTTTCAAGGTCTTCGGTGTAGGTCTGAGCAGTATCCTCGGGGTTGTAGGTCTCCAGGAAGTCGGCAATAAGGTCTTCGGTAGTCTCGCCTACGTCACCATTACCGCCGTTATTGCTGTTGCCCTTGTTATCATCTTTAGTGCCGCCGCAAGCGACAATAGAAACGAGCATAAGAGCAACCAACAACAGAGCCAGGATTTTCTTTGCCATAATAGTTTCTCCTTTTCTGTTATAAGGTTTTTTGCAGTGAAACGACCGCAAAATAGCGACAGTTCGCCCACTGCATCGTTTCTCACAGGGGAATTATACCACCATTTTGTTAACAAACTGTGTCCAAGCGTGTTTTTTTTCAAAAATCATCATTTTGTCGCAAAAGAACCATGATGCTTTGTGCATAACAACAAATACAAGGGCCTCCGAGGCAGAAACAGACCGCCTTTTCGCCTTTATTTCCACGCTTTCTTCTCTTTCAGAACCGCATACAGTTCAAGATAGCTGTCATGTCGGCTTTTGGCAATTTTTCCGTCGCGCAGAGCCGCAATAACGGCACAGCCCTCGTCCTTTGTGTGGGTACACTTGGTGTAGCGGCACTGTCCCAGATAGTCCTTAAACTCACGCATGGTCTCGGGCAGATCGTCCTTTGTGAAAAAGTCGAAGCGCTCGAAATCAAGCATGCTGAAGCCCGGGGTGTCCGCCAGATAACCGCCGCCCTCTATCGGGAACAGCCTGGTGGTTCGGGTGGTGTTTTTGCCTCGCTCGATCTTCTCGCTGACCCCCGACGTTTCAAGGTTAAGCCCGGGGAAAATCTCATTCATGAGCGTGGATTTTCCAACCCCCGACGCCCCCGCAAACGCGGCGATCTTACCCTGCAGCTCACGTTGAACGAAATCCTTTATTTCCCCAACTCCCTCACCGGTTTTACAGCTGAGAACAAAAACCCTGTAGCCCGCAAGTGTGTAGATGTCACGAAGTCGCTCCGCCTCGGCGGGGTCCAGCTCGCATTTTCCGATGACCACCACCGCATCGATGCCGTTAAATTCCAATATGGCCAGCATTTTATCCACCGCGTCGAGCATGGGCTTTGGGCAGCTTGACGCCATGGCAACGAAGACCGTGTCAAGGTTTGCAAGAGGCGGTCTTATAAGCGAATTTCGGCGGGGAAGTATTTCGGCTATCTGAGTGTTCTTCATGCCGCTCTCATCGTCTCCCCCGTCCTCAAAGGTCACCTCGACCTCATCGCCCACCAAAGGCTTTATTCCGTTGTGTCTGAAAACGCCGCGGGCTCGGCACTCAAGCGTTTCGGGAACGTCTACGTTCGGTTTTCCCGCCGTTCCGCTTCCCTCGCTTATAAGCGAAAGCTCGCTCAGGGAGCCGACGGTATAAAGACCGCCCACGCCCTGTATAATTTTTCCTTTGATCTTATATTCCATTAAAAGGAACCTTTCATTCTCTTATCACTCCGTAATCCGAGGCAAACGCCATGCGGGAGGAGATGCTTACGGCGTCGCCGATGAGCGTCGCCTCAATTACGCGTCCGCCTCTGCCCGCGTTGTTGTTTTCAAAGGTGCCGCCGTTGCCGTATCCGTCGTAGCCGACAGAGGCAACGTAGCCCAATTCAATGCCCATGTATTTTCCGGAGTAGTTGTTCAGATGGTCATGACCGCAGTAAAGCCCCAGAACCGACTTTGTCTCAAGCAACGCGGCAAAGAGCCCGGACTGAATGGGTGATGAGGATACCGTCTCGCCCATAACGCCGCTAAACGAGCACTTATCGGGGTTTTCTGCAATAATATTAAATTCATCGATCGGTGTATGTGTGACGGCGATAGAGGGAATGCCCTTTTCCCTGTCCTTTTTCATCATTTCGGCGGAATCGGTCAGCCAATCCACATGAGATTGGGTGACGTATCCGTAATCCTTGCCCTCTCCCGAAATCGAGGTCAAAAGCGAATCCGTGCCGCCGGGAGCAACGGGAGAATTTGAGATCAAGCCCGTCTGTCCCAGCGCCCAAACGCCGAAAACAGGAGCCGAACCGCTCTCAGCCGAGCTGTCGGCAAACACGGGCAGGAAATAGCTGTACGCCCCGAAGCTCTCAAAGTCGGCTTTTGAAACGCAGTACTTAAACGACGAATACACCTCGTTCTGAAGGGCCGCCGAAAGCCCTGCGTCGCCGTCCTGCTCGCCGTAGATGTGGCACCAGGCAATCCTTCTGTTCTCCATGGGTGCGCAGAGCACCTTCAGATACTCCTCCAGCTCGCTTTTGGTGGAAAAGCCGCTTGAAACGTCGCCGTTCAAAATAACAAGGTCGGGATTTTCCTCGTCAAGCATCGCTTCCATGGCGGAAACGGTGTATGTATTGATATCCGTGTCGGAGAACACGAGAATCTTGAACTTCCCGTCAGAGCCAAAGCTGAGAGTCAGCTTGCTCTCGTAAAGAGAGGTGTCAGGCTCGGTGCCGTCCATGCTCACGTATGCGAGATTCGAGGAGGAAGCGAAATTCAGATTTCCCGCCAGATAGGACAGACCGTAGCCGTCCGTAAAGCATATGATAGCCGCCTCCGCGCCCTCTCTTGAAAAGGCGATAAGATCAACACCGCCGTTTGCGCCGAAGATTATGGCGTAGCCGTTCCTGCCCAGGGAGCCCAGGGAGGTTACGTAGCTGTCGGGGGCGCGCTTTGTATAGCCGATTCTGATCTCGTTTTTCGCAGGCTCTTCGCTGTCGGTATAGATACCGAGCGTGGCACCCGTCTTTGCCAGGAGGCGAGACTGGAGCGACCGCGCCGCATCGGCACCGAATGAATCCTCGGTGCTGTATATTATACGGTAATTCTTTGAATCCGATCTGTTTGCCAAATTTGCCTGACTGTTCTCACGGATAGTAAGCCCCGAGATGGAATAACTTCCGTAGGTGCAGAAAATCAGCGACAGAATCGACACAAGTGTAAAGATGACAAGCGCAATGCGTCTGCCGGGGCTTATTTTGCTCTGAACGTATCCGTCCTCGGAAAGCGAGAAAAACTCTCGCAAAAAGGATCTTTTCGCTTGTGTTTTCTCCGTATTTGCCGCGGTCTCGACGGGAGCTGCCGAAGCGGCGGGCTTCCTCCGAGACTCACTCTGTGTCCTTCCGGCTCTCGCGGCTCTTGCCGCTCTCGGGTCCGCGGGTGAGCCCGAGGGTGAGGGAACCGTGCTCTGTGGTGCCTTCTTCGCCACGCGGGGCTGCACCCCCTGCCTTGGCGGAGGTGAGGAGCTAACCGCTCGGGTTCGTGCCGACGGAGGCGAGGAGAGGCGCGTCTGTCCGCTCTGCGTGAGCGGTATCGGACGCGACTGCTCCTGCGGCCTCGCCTGTGCCCGAGGGGGATTACCTTGGGGCGCGGGCATCTGCGGTGCTGCAGCGGAACGCGACTGCTCCTGCTCCGGGGCCTTCTGTGCCTCGGGACGGGTCGGCGTTGGTCTTTGAGGGGGGAGCGGAGCCTTTGGCGCGTTTTTTTCCGCGTCCGCGCTCTGATCCGCGCCCCTGCTCGCCATCGCCTGCTGAAACGCCGTCATGCGAGACTCGGTGCCGTCTTTCCTTTCCGTATTATTCGAATCTTTATCCATATGGAACCTTTCTTTTCTGTTACTTGCTGACCGAGCAATCGACCAGATCGCGCTTTGTGCCCGCACGGACACCGTTGATAGATATGATCGTGCCGGAGGCATAGTTGCTGTCAACGTAAGTTATATTTCCCATATCAAGGTAGTTCGCCTGAAGCACCGCCAGCGCGTTTTCATAGGACATACCTACGATATTCGGCACCTGAACGCCGTTTATCGTTATGTACTG
>CAZISP010000097.1:0-5415 GCA_964541955.1 uncultured Lachnospiraceae bacterium | reverse complement strand
CAACCACCGTGCCCGTCATCCTCGAGCGCTCAGCCGCGAAAACGAGCATATGGTTTCTGCAGGAGATATTCGCCTCGGTGACCTTCTCGACACCCTTGCCCTCGGTGAAATAGTCGTAAAGCGCAAGGACGATCCTGTCGTCACCGCCGCCGTGTCCGCCCAAAATTCCGTCGCGGGCTGCCGAATCCACCATCCGCGTCTCGCCTGTGGCGAGGTCGGTAACCTCAATGGGGCTATCCCCCTTCATCGCCGCTCTCAGCTCGCCGCGGGTTCCCATAACGTGAATGAAACGACCGCCGCGATTAAATGCGCTCATGGTGAAGGTCACGGTAATATCGTCCTCAAAGAGCATGTTCACCGTCTGGTGGTCCACCACGTTGTTATTGCACCTGTAAACGCACTTTCCGTAGCGAGTGGTCTGAAGTGCCTTCAGCACGTCCTCGTTTGTGGGAATGAAATTGTCACGCTCGATGCTGTGCGCCGCCGCAGGGCGGAACCAGTGGTCGTCCGTGCTGTTAAGGTAGAGCTTCAAGGTACTGTAAGGACAGCTCTCCTCGTGAGGACAGCCGTCGGTACAACGCTCGGGCGCGCCCTGGGGTGCGTTCTCGGCTTTGAAATGGGTGAGGGTTCCAAAGGACTGTATCTTCTTGCACTCCTTGCCCACAAGCCACTGAAGAATATCAAGGTCGTGGCAGGATTTCTGCAGAAGCATGGTGCTTGATTCGTCGCTGTTCCCCCAATTGCCGCGGATAAAGCTGTGACTCTGGTGAACGTTTCCGACGCATTCCTCGTGGTTGATTGAGATAACGTCGCCGATCTCCCCCTTGTCAATTATATCCTTGATGGAGATGAACATGGGGGCGTATCTGAGCACGTGACAAACGACCACCTTGATTCCCTTTTCCTCTGCCACCTTTGCTATCTCAACGCACTCGCGCTCGGTAGGCGCCATGGGCTTTTCAAGAAGCAGATCGTATCCAAGCGAGATAGCCTTCATTGCGGGCTCGTAGTGCTGACGGTCACGGGTAGCAATAACCGCAAAATCTGCAATCCTGCCAAGGTCAAGCAGAGGCTCCCAGCTCTCGAAGCACATCTCGTCGGGGATGTTATACATTTGTTGCAGATGTCGTCTCTTATATCCCATGGGCTCGGCAACCGCAACCACCTCAAATTTATCGGGATATTTCAGCATTTTCTCGGAATAGCACATTCCGCGGCTTCCCGCACCGATAACGATAGCTTTAAGCTTTTTCATTTTTCCTCCAAAACATATTTACTTTTCGGATTTTTCCTGTTATACTGTAATCATTATATCACGCCGATTTCAAATGTAAATGCGATTTCGGGCGCAAAAAGTTTAATTTTGGGGACGATTATGAGATTTTTTTATTCTAAAGACAGAAGCCTGTCTGTAAGCGGCATTCACACGGCGTTTCCGAGAAAAACAACGAACGGATATCTGTTTGCGGGAGAGACACACGACTTTTGGGAAATGATGTACTGCATCGAGGGCGGTGCCACCGTCACCTCGGGTGACAGAGTGGTTACGTTATCGGAGGATCAATGTGTCTTTTTCCGTCCCATGGAGTTTCACAGCTTCCGCGTCGAAAAAGCCGCCGATTCGCTGTTTTTCATCATCTCCTTCAAAGCAGAGGGAGAAGTCTCGGAGAAGCTGGGAGGCAAGGTGTTTCACCTGGACAGAGAGCTGAAGGACAGACTTTTCGAGGTTATTGACCTGCTTGATTTCAAGAGCGACACCTGGGAAGAACCGCAGCTCACTCAAAGATTCTTGAGGAAGCTCGCCCTTGTTCCCGGAAGCATCAGCATTCTCATAAATTCCTTTGAGAATTTTCTGATCTGTCTGTCGGGCAGATCGGTGGAAAGGGCAAGCACCCCCGACAGCGCCGAGACGAAGATTTACACCTCTGCTCTGCGACACATCGACGAGCGCACGGGCGAGAGCCTGACGGTGGACGAGCTTTCGCGCCTGTGCTGCGTCAGCTCCGCGTATCTGAAAAAGCTTTTCCGAAAATACAACGGTCTGGGAATACACGAATACATTCTGAAAAACAAAATGTCTCTCGCCCGTCAGCTGCTGACGTCGGGAGAAACGGTCGCCGCCGTCTCCTATCGGTTGGGATTTTCAAGCCCAAATTATTTCAGCACCGTTTTCAAGCGCGAGGTGGGCGTTTCCCCGCTTGAATATAAAAAGGGGGATTTTTTCGAGACCTATTGACAAATCGCTTCGAACCAAGTATAATAAGTATGAAAAGTATAACTTTTACAACTTAGCATACGGAGGATAATCATGAAAGATAAGTTTGTAGGCATCAGCAAGGTAGGTGAAAAGGGGCAGATAGTTATCCCAAAAGAAATCCGAGATATGTTCGGCATCGCGTCGGGCGACTCGGTGGTACTTTTGGCGGACAAAAAGAGGGGGATCGCCCTTCTCAAATCCGACGCGTTTGAGGACATGACCGAAAGCATTCTCGGAGGCCTTTCAAATGACGGCAATTAAGACCGATGGGCTTTCCAAGCGGTACGGCGACAAAGCAGCGGTAGACAGCCTTGACTTGGAGGTCAAGAGCGGCGAGATATTCGCGCTGCTTGGCACCAATCACAGAACTCTCGGGCAAGGACAATTTTGAGGACGCCTTCGTTTCGATCGCCGTGGGAGGTGAGCTATGATGCGTATGCTGAACTTTGCAAAGAGAAATTTCAAGGAAATGATGCGCGATCCTCTGAGCATTATTTTTGCAATCCTCTTGCCGCTCTTTCTGCTGTTTATTTTCCAGCAATTTGAGATTCCCGGCGAGGCATACAGGATAGAGAATTTCACACCCGGAATTATCGTTTTCGGGTTCTCGTTCCTGACACTTTTTACGTCAACCCTCGTATCAAAGGACAGAGGCACTTCACTCTTGCCCGACTTGGGGTCAGCCCCATGCGCGGCTCGGATTACGTTTTAGGGTACGTTATGGCAGTACTTCCCATCGCCTTGATTCAGAATGTTGTTTTCTTTGCCGCGGCCCTTCTTTTAGGACTTGAATTTACAGCGGGAATTATCCTCGCGGTCACACTTTCGCTTCCAATTTCGCTGCTTTTTGTCGGGCTTGGCATTCTCCTCGGCTCCTGTGTCAGCGAAAAGGCGGCACCCGGCGTGGCAAGCATCGCCGTTCAGCTTGTGGCGTTTACCGGCGGAATGTATTTTGACGGCGAGATGATGGGTGGCTTTTTTGCCGCTCTCTGCCGTTATCTTCCCTTCTCGGGGGCGGTGGACATACTGAAAGGTGCCATGAATTTGAGTGCGGACGGGCTTTTTGCGTCGGCTTTGACTGTCTCTGTATACACCGCCGCGATTCTTGTAATTGCCACCGTCGTTTTCACGAGAAATATGCGCTCGGGGAAATGAAATTTCAGCCGCCGGTGCCGTGATATGCGCCGACGGCTTATCTTTTTGTCGAAAACACTTGACAAAACGAAAAACGTGGTATATAATGTTTCTTGTTAAATTCCTGTGGGGGAGTAGCGAGCGCCGACGGCGTGGCAAATCAACATACTGACCGCAAGGTCTGGTTTGCATTAAATTGCGAGACTCATGTGTAGCTTTTTCGGTTATACATGGAGTCTTTTTATTTTGCTGAAAAGTCCTGTGTATACCCGACAGCAAGCAGGACTTTTATTTTGCCAAAAAACAGGAGAAAAAACATGAAATTAGGAATCTCATTCTTTATCCAAAGCATCGGCATGGGTGCGGGACTTGCCATGGACGCCTTCTCGGTATCTCTGGCGGACGGGCTCAGCGAACCCGGCATGAAGCAGAGAAAAATGCTCACAGTGGCAGGTGTCTTTGCCCTTTTTCAGGCGGCAATGCCCCTCACGGGTTGGTTTTTCGTTCACACGCTGGTCAGCTATTTCAAGGCATTTGAGCCCTTTATCCCATGGGTAGCCCTGGCTCTGCTTTCATACATCGGCGGCAAAATGCTCATTGAGGGCATCAGATGCGAGGGCGAGGAATGCAAGCTCACAAAGCTCGGCTGGGGTACGCTTCTGCTTCAGGGCGTCGCCACCTCAATCGACGCGCTCTCGGTCGGATTTACGATCTCGGAATACAACCTGCTCTCAGCCGTCATCTGCGCCGCGATCATCGCCGCTGTGACCCTCGTCATCTGCTACGCGGGTATCATGATCGGCAAAAAATTCGGCACCGCTCTGGCGGGCAAGGCTCAGATACTCGGCGGCGTTATACTTATCGCCATCGGAATCTGGATATTCATAAAAGGATGATATAACAAAAATCTCCCGTGAAATCTCACGGGAGATTTTTTATTGTCCGCAAATAAGCATCTCAAGAGGCGTATATCCGCCGCTTATACCCGAGGACAGCTTGATCATTCTGTCGGTTTCGGCGCAAAGCTCAATCTTGCGGTGAAGTGTTTCAATTGACAGCCGCGACGCGCTTCGCAGATATATCTTTGCGCGGTATTCGTTCATGTATTTTTCCCTTGCCATGTCGGCGGGGCTCATTCCCCCCTCAGCAAGCTGACGCACCAAGAGCAGATCGCAGAAGGTCCTTGAGGTCTCACCAAATATAATAAGCGGGTCTACGCGCTTGAATTTCAGATAATCGAGAATAGACAGGGCGTCCTGCGTTCTTCCCTCGGCTATGGCGTTGGCAAATGCGAAGTTGTCGTATTCAATGTCGGCACAGCACACCGTCCGCACGTCCTCTTTTGTGACCGAGGTCCTGCCTTCAAAGAGAACGTAAGCGCAAAGCTTTTCTATCTCGCTTGACAGCCGCATCATGCTGCTGCCGCAGTAGCTGATGAAAAAGTCCACGGTGGCGTCGCTTGCCTGAGTACCGTTGTGTTCAAAATGCTTCATTGCCCAGACCGCAAGTCTGCCGGGGGTACATTTGTCAAACCTTACGGGCTGAAGATGCTCGCTCAACTTCCGAAGAACAGCCGAGGGCTTCGTGGCGGAATACCCCTCGTCCACAAGCCCCGCCGCAACGGACAGTATCACCGTGTTGAAATCGTAATCGGCAAGGGCGCTCAGTGCCTCGCAAAGCTCGTCCGTCTCGGACGCGCGCATGGTCGTGAAATCAAAGCCCGTGAGAATTATCAGCTTTCTGTCCGCCATCATTGGCGGGGGCTGCATGGCGTCGGTGAGCTTTTCGGGTGTAAAATCCTCATAAGCCATTTTTATTATATTGAACAACGCAAAGGACGGGTCGGGGGTGACCTGCTCCTGCGCCAGGCGAACGGCGTGAAGTTTCAGATAGTCCTCATCGCCGTAAAACAGATATCCCGCACCGAGTCCGCTTTTTGCCTGTTTTCTGAAATCAGAATCATTTATAGGTTTGAAATCTGCCATATCTATCTCCGTTGCGGTTGTTTTGTAAGTTGTCTTACC
>CAZISP010000096.1:0-5538 GCA_964541955.1 uncultured Lachnospiraceae bacterium | reverse complement strand
TATTTGTCTCCGTAAATTTCTTTTATCTTCTCGGCAAAAAGTGCGAGTGCCGCGCCTCTGTGGCTGATAGAGTTCTTCTCGTCCTCGCTCATCTGAGCAAAGGTCTTTCCGAGCTGCGGAACGTAGAACAAGGGGTCATACCCAAAGCCGCCCTTGCCACTTCGCTCACGTGTGATAACTCCCCTCGCCTCACCTCGGACGGTGAAATCGGGAAGTCCCGTTTCAGATGGAAACGAGCAGGCAACACAGCACACGAACGCCGCGCCGCGGTCGGTTACGTTTTCAAGCTCACGCAGGAGCTTGTCGTTGTTTTTCTCGTCATCGTGGTCGCCCGCGAACCGCGCGGAATATATGCCGGGCGCGCCGTCAAGAGCATCCACCGCAAGACCGGAATCGTCACCCACACCGATATAGCCCAGAGCGGACACCGCTCTCGCCTTTATCTGCGCGTTCGCCTCGAAGGTCTCCCCGTCCTCAATGATGTCGCCTGTAAATCCGATGTCGTCAAGGGAAAGTATCTCCACCTCGCCCCCAAGCTTTTCCGACAGTATGGCGTGAAGCTCGCGGATCTTGTTTTTGTTATTTGATGCAAGTACGATTTTCATATCATTCAAAAAGTGCCTTTGTGAACTCGTCCGCGTCAAACACCTGCATATCGTCTATCTTCTCTCCAACGCCGATGAACTTGACGGGAACGCCAAGCTCCTGCTTGATGGAAATTATGATGCCGCCCTTTGCGGTGCCGTCAAGCTTGTTTAAGATAAGTCCCGTCAGAGCCGCGGAATTCTTGAATTCCTTTGCCTGAAGAACTGCGTTCTGTCCCGTTGTGGCGTCAAGAACCAACAGGTTTTCGCGGTCGGCACCGGGAAGCTCGCGGTCGATAACGCGGTTTATCTTGGACAGCTCGTCCATCAGATTCTTCTTGTTATGCAGTCTGCCCGCCGTGTCAACGATGAGCACGTCTGCCTTTTTGCTTTTTGCGTAGTTGATGGCATCGTAAACCACAGCCGCAGGGTCGGAGCCCTCACTCTGCTTTACGATATCAACTCCGCTTCTGTTGCACCAGACCTCAAGCTGTTCAATAGCCGCCGCGCGGAACGTGTCAGCCGCCGCAACGACGACCTTTTTTCCTTGTTGCTTTAGAATGTTGGAAATCTTACCGATAGACGTGGTCTTACCTGCGCCGTTTACGCCGATAACGAGGATAACGGAAGGGGTCGTGCCCAGCTTCAGGGGCTCGCCCTCTCCTATCATGCCTTCGATTATCTCGCGGAGGGCAACCATCACGTCGTCCTTATCGGACAGGCGGTTTTCCTTTATTCTGTCTCTCAGCTCGTCGATTATCTGCTCGGTGGCATTGACGCCGATGTCGGCGCAGATAAGAAGCTCTTCAAGCTCCTCGAGCATATCCTCGTCAACGCGAACAAAGCTCTTTACAACTGCGTTTATCTGTCCGAGCAGTCCGTCCTTCGTTTTTGAAAGACCTGCCTTAAGCTTGTCTAAAAATCCCATCCCAATCGTCTCCTTCCGTCTTGCTGATATCTGCCACGTTGAGGCTGAGCACCTTGGAAATTCCGTGCTCGGGCATGGTGACGCCGTACAGGCGGTCTGCCACCTCCATGGTGCCGCGGCGGTGGGTTATGAGAATAAACTGGGTCTCGCCGCAATATCTCTTTATGTATTCGCCGAATCTCGCTACGTTGACCTCGTCCAGCGCCGCCTCAATCTCGTCCAGGATACAGAACGCCGTGGGGTTCACCTTGAGGATTGCAAAGAACAGAGCGATTGCAACAAAGGACTGCTCGCCGCCCGAGAGCTGCATGAGATTCTTGATTATCTTGCCGGGGGGTGCCGCCTTTATTTCGATTCCGCTGGTGAGAACGTCCTCGGGATCGGTGAGCTGAAGCTCGGCAGTGCCGCCTCCGAACAGCTCGGAGAAGGTCTTGTTGAAGTTCTCGTTGATGGCGTTGAAGGATTCGATAAAGGAGGTCTTCATCTCGCCCTCAAGCTGATTTATGATCTTGGTCAGCTCGCTCTTGGCGTCGTTTAAGTCCTTTATCTGACCCGTCATGTAATCGTATCTGGTCTTGACCTCGGCGTACTCCTCGATGGCGCCTACGTTTACAGACCCCAATGCGCGCAATTTGTTGCGGCACTCGGTCTGTGTCTGCACCGTGGCGGGTCTTTCCTCTTTTGTGAGAGCGGGGTAGTCAAGCTCCATTGCCTCAGCTCGCGTAAGCTCGTATTCGTCCCAAAGGTGGGAGGACAGCTTTTCGCTCTCATCGCGGAGCTTTTCGAGCTTTGCTTCATTTGCCGCGTGATTTCTGTAAATAAGCTCTTTTTCATTGAGCTTATCGCGGATCTTACCGCGGATCTCGTTGAGCTGACGCTCGAACTCAAAGCCGCCCTCTTCTCTCTCTGCACGAAGTGCGTTGAGCTGAGCCAGCTTATCCTCGCCCGTCTTTGCTTTCTCGCGGTTTTCCTTTTGCTGTGCCTGATAAATTTTGAGGGTTCTCTTGTGCTCCTCAATCTTCTCAAGGGATGCGGAAATTCCGTCGGTAACATCGGAAATTCTCTCCGCTATTCCCGAAAGCAGGGTGCGCTCGGTCTCAATATCCTTTTGAGTGTCGCTTAACCTGATGTAAAGGTCAATAAGTTCCTCTCCGATTGCCGTCTTGCGGTCCTCGGCGGCGTTGCGTTCAACCTCACGGTCGGATCGGTACTCGGATATCTCGGCAATTTGGGAGTCAAGCTCCTTTTCTCTTGCGCTTAAAGCGGCAATGTCCTCGTCGTAGCGGCGGCTCATCTCGTCAAGTGCCTCAAAGTCGCGCCTGAGCTTTTCGATGAGCGCGTTGTTTGCTTCAAGCTGTGCCGAAAGGCGGTCGCAGGAAACCGTCTCCGCGTTCATCATGGTGTTCATGAGCTTTATCTTCTCGCCGATGTCGAACACGCGGTTCTCGGCGTCACATATCCTGCCGTCAAGCTCCGAGAGAGCCGCGGAAAGCTGCTTCTTCTCTTTTTCCGCCTTTTCAAGCTCGTTTTTCAGCTTTTCGATCTCGCTTGAACGGGAGAGCATACCGCTGTCGCGCTTTGCCGAGCCGCCCGTAAAGGATCCGCCCGGATTTATCTGCTGACCGTCAAGGGTAACGGTTCTCACCTTATATCCCTGCGCCTTCGCCATGGCGGAGGCGTTGTCTATGGTGTCAAAAATAACCGTTCTTCCAAGCACGGAGGAAATAATTCCTCTGAACCTGCCGTCGCATTTGATCAGGCTGTCAGCCGTGCCCACGTAGCCGCGGCACTTTGCCGCGCCCTGCATCTCGGGGGTGGCGGACTGTGCCTTCATTGAGGTCAGAGGATAGAAGGTAGCACGTCCCGCGTTTGCGCTCTTGAGCGCGAACATTGCGTTCTTCGCCGTTTCCTCGTCCTCGACCACGATATTCTGAAGATTTGCGCCAAGCGCGGTCTCAATAGCCGTAACATACTGCGTGTCAACCGAAATCAGCTTTGAGAGAGGCCCGTAAATCTCGCCGCAAACAGCGCCGCTGCGGGTGGTTATCCTGCCCTCGCCGTACTGCTTCATGACGAAGCGTACCGAGTTGCTGTAGCCCTCAAAGTGCTCCTCCATTCGGCGGAGAGCCTCAATGCGCTGAGAGAGAGAATCACAGCTCGCGCTTGCGGCGTTCAGCTTTGCGGCATCAGCCGATTTTTTGGCGAGAAGCTGATTCAGCTTTTCCTCGGCAGCTTCGCTCTCGGCGTTATATTTGTCAATTTCGGCCTGATATCTGTCAGCACCGTCCTTTGCGTTTGCGTATTTCTTTTCCAGCTCGGCAGAGGTTTTCAGATAGCCCTCAATCTCCTCGGAAATAGAAGAGCTGCTGCCGCTCTCGGTGTTCTTTGCGTTTTCTATGACCGAAACGCGAACGCGCACGTCGGTGCGCTCGGCTTCAAGAGCACGCAGGTCGGCAAGTGCCTCTGCAATCTTCTCTTCAAGAGCCTTTGCCTCGTCCGCGCACCTGCTCTGCTCGTCGGTCTTATCGATCTGAGCCTTCTTTATCTCCTCGATCTCGGCTTCAAGCGCGGCAATGTGAGCCATCTTCGCCTCGATCTCGTCGTTTGAAGCGGCAATAGACTGCTTTGACGTCTCGATGGACTGCTCGGTGGCAAGGATCATCTCACCGATATGCAGAATATTGCTCTCGCCCACCTTGAAATCGCTGTCAAAGTCGTGATTTTCGGTTGTCTGCGCGCGAATTTTGTCAAGGAGCTGCTCGGACTCCAGTTTATTGGACTGGGAAGCCTCAAAGAGCTTTTCACTCTGAACCTCCAGCGCCGTTATGGTGTCCTCGGCCCCCTGAAGCTCGATTCCGCTCAGTCGGCAGGCATTTTCCGCGGTCTGAACCTCGCCGCGAAGTCTTTCGGTATCAAAGAGCCAAAGCTGAACGTCAGCCTTCTTCTTGGTTTCGTAAAGCTCAAGATATTTCTTTGCTTTTGCGGATTCCTTGGCGAGAGGCTCAACGCGCCCTTCAAGCTCGGAGAGGATATCGTTGATTCGGAGCATATTATCCTCTGTCGCCGCAAGCTTTCTCTCCGCCTCGCTCTTTCTGTGGCGGTATTTTGCGATTCCCGAGGCATCCTCGAAGATGCTTCTTCTCTCGTCGCTCTTTCGGGAGATTATCTCGGCAATTTTACCCTGACCGATGATGGAATATCCGTCACGGCCGATACCGGTGTTCATGAAAAGCTCGTAAATATCCTTTAAGCGCACGGGCTGGCGGTTGATAAAATACTCGCTCTCCCCCGCTCTGTAATATCGGCGGGTAACGCTGACCTCGTCATAGGGGCAATCAAGTCTGCCCTCCTCTTCGGTATTGTCAAAGGTGACGCAGACCTCGGCGTAGCCCATGGGCTTTCTGCTGTCCGCACCGCCAAATATTATGTCCTCCATTTTGTTGCCTCGAAGGTTCTTTGAGGACAGCTCGCCCAGAACCCATCTCATGGCATCGGAAATATTCGATTTTCCGCTTCCGTTGGGGCCGACGATAACCGTCGCCCCGCGCTCAAACGTCAGCTTTGTTTTATCGGGAAAAGACTTGAAGCCTTGCAATTCAAGTGATTTTAAGTACACAGGGGATTTCCTCCGTTGCCTTCTATTTTAATTTTAATATTATACCCTAAAAGTGTGTCGATTTCATGAATTTTAACGGTTTTTACGCCATTTTTTTCAAAATATTTTTCTTTCAGTCGGCAAAGGTTCCGCTTTCGCTGACCCACGACCTTTGAGGTGGCTCCTGCGGGCACGAAAATTTCCACTTTTGTCCCCTTTTGCAGCTCGTCCGAGCGAGCATCAAGAGCCTCGCAAAGACGGTCATAAAAGACCTCGCCCATGGCAAGCTCGCCGATGGCGCTGTGATTGGCACCGCCCACCACCGCGTCGTCGCTTGACAGGTTTTCCGAGGCGCAAAGTCCGACTCGAAGGCATTTTACACCATGGCGGTCAAAGATTTTCAGCACCTCTTTGGTTCGCTTAACCGCTTC
>CAZISP010000095.1:0-5541 GCA_964541955.1 uncultured Lachnospiraceae bacterium | reverse complement strand
GACGTTTTATTCCGATTCGGGAATGGAACGCTTTTATCCGGCGGAATGGGATAAAGCCTTGGGCGAAAAGATAGATATTTCAACCGTTAAGTGATCTGAAATTTTCAATTGATAGGAGTAATTTTATGCAAAATCATTTTCCACTTGTTTCTATATATACCTGCGTTCACAACCGCGCCGATAAGATCCACCGAGTGTTTGACTCGGTCAAGGCTCTCGATTACGAAAACATCGAGCATATCATAATCAACGACGCTTCAACAGACGGTGTCGAGACGCAGATCGACCAATACGCCAAGCAGGCAAATTACCCTGTTAAATACATGAGCTTCGAAAAGAACAGCGGCAAACACGCTGCTCTGAATAAAGCATGGGACATGGCTGAAGGCGAATTTGCCATCCAGCTTGATGATGACGACGAGCTTTTGCCATCGTCCATCAGTTTTCTTGTAAATACGTACTATAATATTCCAGAGAACAGACGCGACGATTATTGGTGTGTGCAAGGAAGATGTGTGGATCAGTACGGCACTTTCGTTGGCGATCTGTTTCCCCAAGGAATCAATGAGCCTCACTGGAAGCAAGCACGAAAAACAGCAAAAACGGTCAAAGGTGAAAAAATCGGCTTGCAACGAAAAAGATACTTGGACGAATACAGATTTCCGGAGGTGGCGGGCGTCCCCTATCTCCCGGAATCCATGCTCTGGGATCAGCTCAACGCACGATACGGCACGTGGTACACAAACGAGCCATGCCGTGTATACTACATAAATGAGGGAAGCAACCTGACCTCAAAGAAAAAGACGAGACGACTCCTTGCCAGCAAGTGCTACTTCCACAAATGGAAGCTGATGCATAAGGACAGGTACGGAAACGGGCTGAAAAATATGCTGCTGTATTCACTTCTCTTTGTCATGTCAAACAAGGAATACAGACAAAACAGCAGATATTTGGAGGGACTCTCCGGTTATAAGCTCTTGCTTTGCTTGATTTATCCGTTCGCCTTTATCTTGGGTAACGTTGTGCTGAAATCAAAGAAGATAAAGTAAGAATTTCAGCAAATCAGATAAAATACAACAAACTAAAGGAACAACCCGATATGCGAATTACAATATTCATTGGCGGACTGGGCGGCGGCGGCGCTGAGCGCGTTTGCTGCAACCTTGCAAATTATCTGTCCGACCAAAATCACGACGTCACAATGCTCACCATGTCCGACACAAAGGACGTATACGGTCTGCGCAGTGCCGTAAAAAAAGCAGCTCTTGTCAGCGAGGGGGAACGGAAGAACAAAATTTTTTCTAACGTTTTGAGATATTCCCGCTTAAGAAAATACGTAAAGCATACGGATTGTGATTGCTACGTGGTCATGCTGCCGATAACCATATGCTTTTTGCTACACTTCAGACCTCTCTCTAAAGCACCCATCATAGCATCAGAAAGATGCAATCCCTATATTTTCTCGCCTCTGAAGAAAAAAATGATAAGGCATTTTGCAAAGCGTGCCGATGCGTGGGTGTTCCAGACAGAGGACGCGAAAAAATGGTATGACGGAATAGCAAAGGAAAGCGTAGTTATCCCCAACGCCATCAATCCCGCCTTTATTCGCGAGCCGTATGGCGGCGTGCGGGAAAAATCTATCGTTGCGGCAGGCAGACTTTCACAGCAGAAAAATTTCAAGCTGCTGATCGATGCATTTGCGAACGTATCAAAGGATCATCCCGAATACGACCTTAAAATATTCGGAAAAGGTCCTATGGAGCAGGAGCTTCGCGAGTACGCCGCCTCAAAAGGCGTTGGCGACCGCGTGAATTTCATGGGCTACGTGGACAATATGCCCGAGCAGCTGGAAAAGGCTTCCCTGTTTGTGCTTTCCTCGGATTTTGAAGGAATGCCCAACGCGCTGATGGAAGCAATGGCGCTCGGCTTGTCCTGCGTTTCCACCGACTGCCCCGTAGGCGGTCCCCGTTTTCTCATAAAAGACGGCGAAAACGGTCTTCTTGTGCCTGTGGGCGACGCAGAAAAAATGTCGGAAGCTATGCGAAGCATCTTATCCGATCCCGCCTCTGCTCAAAAGCTGGGCGATAACGCGAAAAAAATCTCAACAGAGCTGAGCCCCGATGAGATATATAAAAAGTGGGAGACGTTTATAACGTCCATCGCCGAAAAATAAAAAGATAAACTGTTATGGGGAATAACGTATGTATGTTATGTTTGTATCTTTGATAGTAATGCTGATCGCGGCATATTGGCTGAACGGTAAAAACATTCTGTCGCCCTGGATCATTTCGATCTTTATGCACCTGCTCACAGTCAGCGTATATATTCTGTCAAAGGACTATTTTCAATACGAAATACACAACAACACGGCTATCTTTGTTGTAACCGCGCTTGCGGCGCTTGGACTTGGTGAGCTTACAGCAAATGCAATTCAAAGAAAATATAACGTTGTGTGGTTCTCTTCGGGGAAAACGATCTCCGTTCCCAAAAAGCAAGCGACTCCGGTTATTGTCAAATCCTGGTTCGTTTTCTTCGTTTGCGGCGTCATGGCATTGGTGTTCGTATGGTATTATATTAAAATGTACCGTTTCTCCCTTCTTTGCGGAAACCCCGGAAGCTTTCTCAATGCAACAATGTACGTGCGTGATGCCATCATGTCAGACCCCGAGCTTAGCTTCGACATGGGAACCCTGCTTACGCAAGCGGTACTGGTCTCCGAATTGCTGAGCTACGCGTTTTGTTACCTGTTCTTTTACAACCGTATGCGTTTCGGAATCACAAGAAAGGCATATCTGATCCCCACCGTGATCTATGCGCTTCAAACAGTCTGCTCTACGGGTCGAAGCGACATTCTTTACCTTTTGGTCGTCGTATGTATATGCGCCTTCGTCTTCATGAAGGAAAAGGTTCATTGGAGCAGCAAAAACGACGGCAAGATCATTGGAGTGGGTGTGCTGGCTATCGTGCTGTTTCTGATCGTGTTCCGTCTGCTTGGATATTTGACACAGGTCAGCGAAAAATACGGCGTATGGGAAAACTTCTCAAGATACATTAGTGCCTCTATGGTCGGAACGGATATGTTCTTCCAGAAGGATCCCCTGCCCCACAATGAAATTTTCGCGCAGGATCTTTTCAAGAATCTGTATGCCATTCTCCGTCCTCTCGGCTTCAACATCCCCACATACAATACTTTTGCGGAAACCTATCCGCTTTCCGTTGGCACGTCCAATGCTTATATGAGCCTGTGTGGCTTTATACGTGATTTTGGTGTTGCGGCAATGTACGTATTGCAGTTCCTTGTCGGATTTATCTATGCAAATTTGATCTATGCCGTGAGAAAAGGAAAGTACTCCATGAAGCGCATCATATGGCTGGGAATTCTGTTCTCTCCCATTGCGCTGAGTTCAATCGCCAACACATATTCCAGTCTGATTGGTATTTCAATTATTTACAAGGCAGTCTACGTTTATATTTTTGATCAGGCGTTTATGAAAAACCGATTTGGACTATGCAGAAAAATAAAGGAAGGATAACTAATGTCAAGAGCAAAATCAACTCTGAAAAATATAATATTTCAGTTTGCTTATGAGCTACTGGTCCTTCTTTTCGGATTTATTGCTCCGAGGTGGATCATTGAGATCTACGGATCATCGGTCAACGGACTGACCTCCACTATAAATCAGCTTCTGCAGATTCTCAATCTCCTGCAGATAGGCGCAGTCGGCGCATCAATTTTTGAGATGTACAAGCCCGTCGCCGAAAAGGATTACAAGACCGTCAGCCTGATCATCGACTCATCAAAAAAATATTTCAGAAAAATGGGCTCGATCTTCCTGGCAGGCGTTCTGGTGGCGGCGCCCATCATAGCCTACACGAAATCAGGCGAGGGTATTCCCCCTTGGGCTATCGTTCTGAGCGTTATCATCCTCGGTTTGAACGGTTCCTTCTACTTTTTCTTCACCTCCTGGTTCGACATCCTGTTTTCCCCGCACCAGAAGAGATTTGTTCTGTCTGTCAGCGCAATGATAGAGAAGGTCGTTTATTACGGTTGCCTGTTCACGGTCCTGTTCTTCAAGCTTCACTTTGTTGTGATGTATATCACAATGCTTGTGGGCTCTGTCGCCAAGGTGATCTATCTGTACGCCAGATATAACAAGGATTTCAAAGGGCTCATGGTTCCCGTGCCAAAGGGAAGCCATTATCCGATCAAAAACAGAAATTATCTGATGCTGAACCAGATCGCGCGCCAGACCATAGAAAGCAGCCCATCCGTTATCATTTCAATGACCTATTCCCTGTCCTACGGCAGTGTTTATTCGGTATATCATCTGGTTCAGAACATGATAAAGATGGTGATCAACACCCTGCAGCATTCGGTGAGCGAAATATTCGGCACGTTTGTGGCAAAAGAGGACAACGAGAGGATCAAATCCGTATATAACGCCATGGAATACGGCTTCTATGCTCTCGGCACAGTCGTGATCTCCTGCACAGCCTTTTTGTATACCCCGTTCGTCTACGTTTATACGGCAGGAAACGCGCTGGACGTCAATTACATATATTCGACTGTTGCCCTTATTTTCGTTATATACGATGCGGTTTACTGCGCATATTCGCCCATTTATATGCTATCCAACATATACGGGCTGTTCAAGAACACGTACAAGCAATCGCTTGTAAGCGGCATTATAGGATTGGTTCTCGCCATAGGTCTTGGCATGATCTCCTGGGAATACGTGCTGTTCGGTCTTGTTTTCTATTACGGAAGCAGCCTAGTATACAGAATATACGTTCTGAGCAAAAACGTTGAATGGTTTGACCTGAAAAAGATTCCCCTCAGAATAGGACTGATGGGTTCTGCCCTTGTTCTCTCGTACTTTGCGGGCACAAAATTAGCCGTACATTCCACGGCATGGCTTGCGTGGATCCTACAAGCGATCATCATTGCCGTTATTTCCGCAGCATATGTGATCATTTATACCGCCCTGTTTGAAAGAAAAGAATTCAAAACTCTTTTCAGGCATGTAAAAAACATGATAAAAAGATAAACAATTCGCAATAAAGAAAGGTGCTATTATGAAGTTTGCATCGTATTTGAAGAGTCCTAAAAAAGCAATAATCGGGCTAAAAAATCACGGGTTCTTCAATTGGTTGCCGGACAAGGCATACATCAAAATGTCCTACCGTCTGGCTCGTTCAAAAAAACTTGATCTGAAAAATCCTCAGACCTTCAACGAAAAGCTGCAGTGGCTCAAATTGTATGACCGCAAAGACATATATACCACCATGGTTGACAAATACGAGGTCAAAAAGTACGTATCCGCTCTGATCGGCGAGGAATATATAATTCCAACTCTCGGCGTCTGGGACAAATTTGACGACATTGATTTTGATGCCCTGCCCGATCAATTTGTTCTGAAATGCACTCACGACTCGGGCGGATTGGTTATTGTCAGAGACAAAAGCAAGCTTGACAAAGACAAAGCTCGCAAAAAGATCAACAAAAGCCTGAAGCGCAACTACTATTACCACGGCAGAGAG